>JAUXGP010000054.1 GCA_030621995.1 Psychrilyobacter sp. | reverse complement strand
GGTTCATAGGAGCGAATTTGTAGATAAGGCCAGCTTGATTTTTGATAAGAAGATTTTTGGGTAGTCAGAGATAAAAGAAGGTAGAAAATCATTAGATTTTCTACCTTTTTTTATCTATTTCAACTTCAAGTTTTTCATACTTATATCCAGCGATGTATATGAATGGGTCAGAGCTCCTGAAGATATATAATCTACTTTTAATCCTCTGATCTCCTGAATTCTTGCTTCATCTACATTCCCGGATATCTCAACTATGGCTTTTCCTCCTATTATTTCAATGGCTTTTCCCATAGTTTCTACATCCATATTGTCCAGCATTATAATATCTGCTCCCACTTCCACAGCTTCCCTTACCTGATCCAGACTCTCAGTTTCCACCTCTATCTTCTTTACAAAGGGATGATTAGTTCTCACAGCCAACACTGCGGAGGTCAGACTGCCGCCGGCAGCCATTATATGATTGTCCTTGATCATAGCCATATCCATCAGATTATATCTATGATTGTTTCCTCCTCCTACTTTTACCGAATATTTTTCCAAATATCTCAAATTAGGAGTTGTCTTTCTGGTATCCATAAGTTTTATCCCTGTCCCATCTAAGATCTTTACCATCTTATTGGTTTTAGTGGCTATCCCCGACATCCTTTGGATCAAGTTTAGAGCCACCCTCTCTCCGCTCAATATATTCTTTGCTGTTCCAGATATCTTAGCTAGAATTTCTTTGGGTTTTACCACCGATCCCTCAGTGGTCATAAATTGTATCTCTACACCGCCCAGGATATCAAAAGTTCTTTTGAAAATCTCTAATCCGCAGATTATCCCCTCTTCCTTGGCTATCAAATCCACCTCACAGACAGCCTCGGCATCTAAGATAGAATTCGTTGTTATGTCATCTATTACAGCATCTTCTAACAGTGCATCTTTTATCACCTTATCAATTAACAGAAAGTTCATCCTTTAAATCCTCCCTAACCTTTAATATCTCATCTATAACCACTCTTCTATTCTCTTCCTTTATCTTTTCTATATCTATATAATTTTCAATTTTCAATTTTGCCCGACCGCAGGAACCATTTCCCACGAAAGATTCATTTTTTATTATTGTTTTATTTATATCATTTGCTACTCTGTTTCCAAATACCAGCCCCTCTAAAAGGGAGTTGCTGGCCAGTCTGTTTCTTCCGTGAAGCCCTGTAAATGCAATCTCACCACAGGCATACAGACCATCTAAGCTGGTTTTACCATCCATATCCACTGTGACTCCACCCATAAAATAATGCTGGGAAGTTGTTACAGGGATCAGGTCTTTAGCCAGATCATAGCCCTTCTTCATTAAATTTTCATATATCCCTTTAAATCTTATCTTTAGAAAATCACCTTTTAATTCTGTAGCATCTAAATATACATAGGGCGAACCTGTCTCTTTTTTCTTTGCTTCTATACTGGCTGCAACTACATCCCGAGGCAGGAGTTCATCTACAAATCTGTTTCCTTCTAAATCTCTTAACTTTGCCCCTTCTCCCCTGAGGGATTCTGAGATTAAAAATCGTCTTTCACTCTCCGGATCATAAAATGCTGTAGGATGAAATTGGATAGCTCCTACATTGGATATCCCTACCCCGTGTTTTTTCGAGAGTGCTATCCCTATTCCCTTGAGGTTCCTCCTGTTGGTAGAATTTTTAAACAATCCCCCAATACCGCCGGTAGCCAGGACCACCTTTTTTCCCAAAAATCTCAAAATTTTCTTATCTTTATCATGTCCCAATACTCCACAAGACTCTCCACCGGAAACTATCAGATCCAAGATCTCCACCTCTGAAAATATCTCTATATTCTCCCTCTTTTTCATCTCCTCTATCAGGGTCAAAAAGATATATTTTCCAGTTTGATCGTTGGAATACAGGATTCTTCTCTTAGAGTGAGCAGCTTCCCTGGTGTATAACAGGTTGCCGTTATCATCTCTATTAAATGGAACTCCCATGGATACCAATTTTTTTATATTTTCATCCGCTTCGTCGGCTATTAACCTCACCGTTTCTAAGTCATTTTCATTCCCGCCGGCATAGAGAGTATCTTCGATAAAAGATTCTCTGTCCTCTAGGCCTCTGACTGTGGTTATCCCACCCTGGGCTAGATAGGTGTTGCAACTCTCTAATTTATCGTTGGTAATTATCGCGACCTTTAAATTGCTGTTTATATTAAGCGCTGTATAGATGCCCGCTATCCCGCTTCCACAGATTATCACATCATAATTCATATCTATCCCCCTGCATATTTATGCATATTTAGGAGGGCAACCTTAGCTTTTTTAATGAGCTCTTCATCCATCACTATCTCACATTTTTCATTTTCCAAGGCATCTATTATCGTCTCTATAAACACTCTTTTCATAGGTGAGCAGATCATATATGGAAAATAAAAACTCTTCTCCGGACTGTCTTTTTTCAGCTGATGCCGGATCCCTCTTTCTGTTACCACAATAAATTCTTTATTGGGAGAAGTTTTAGCATAATTCAATATTCCAGCTGTACTTCCCACATAGGTGGAGATATCTCTTATCTCTTTTTGACACTCTGGATGAGCCAAAATTTCCACCTCTCCATGTTCCTCTATTAATTTTTTTATATTCTCCAAAGTCACCTTATGATGCACATTACACTGACCATCAAATGGGATAATTTTTTTATCTGTCTGTTCCGCTACATATGAAGCCAAATTTTGATCCGGTACAAATATTATCTCATCAGCATCTATGTTTTCTACGATCTTTACAGCAGAAGAAGAAGTACAGCAGGCATCCGATACTGCTTTTACCTCACTGGATGAATTTATATAGGTCACTACTTTGGCATTCGGATGATTTTTTTTCATCTCCAATACCAATCCAGGGGTAGCCTGGTGCTCCATACAACAAGTGGCATCTCCATGAGCCGGAAACAACACTTTCTTTTCAGGTGAAAGTATCTTAGCACTTTCAGCCATGAATTTTACACCGCAATATACGATTATATCAGCATCACTGTCTCTTCCTACTTCACTTAGATAATAAGAATCTCCTACATAGTCAGCAACATCCTGTACATCTGCATTTTGATAGTAGTGTGCAAGAATTATTGCATTTTTCTCTTTTTTTAATTTTTTTAACTTCTCCAATTGATTCATATCGTCCCCCGTTTTTTTAGTTTAAAAATATCTATATACTTTAAATTTTAATACCTTTTCCCAATAATTTCAAGGCTTTTAAATCAATTAAATACAAAAGTGAAATAATTATCTAATATTTTGTAGGAGTTTTCTATGCTTTTTCTATCAATAAATATTATCTTTCTCAAAGTTGTGAAAAAAATAATTTAGTTTTTTTAAAAAAATCCCAGCTATAAGGCAGCTGGGATTTTTTTCTATTTCTTTTCTTTCTCTATCTTTTCACTCTTCAACCACTTGGATTCATCCTCTATCATGGCTAAATTTATTGTTATTTTTTGCCCCATTTTTGTTTTAAATTCCTTAAGTACCTTTTTTTCCATTCCATCGACACCTTTAAACCTAACCACTATAGTATGATCGGTTCCCTTTACATATCCTCTTTTTTTCTTCTTTTCCTTTATCTTAATTTCTTTTTGACCATCCAATATATAGTAAGCATTTTTAGGAGTATATTTTTCTCCTTTATTTTCTATAAATACTGCATGTTCCTTTCCGGTTATAAATAAAAATATTCCCAAAAGGATCATAACCAGGAGAACTCCTACTCTTGCACCAATTGTTTTCATTATTTTTCACCTCCGGAAAGCTGCATCTCCATCATCTTCTTTCTTTCAGCTTTATTTTCCTGTTCCCTTCTCCATTGATGCAGTACCAGAGCCAGGGCTATTATTCCGTAGGAGATGAATACTCTAAAAAACTCTCCTATTTGAGCTGACCCCACCAGTTCCTTTCCTGCCCTCGGTGATATCACAAACATCAGATGAAATAATATTATTCCACCTAAGGCATTCGGTATACTGGCTTTTGCAGCTGTTGCTCCGCCTATTAGGATCGCTGCGATAGAAAACATCCCTATCTGCTCGTGACTGTTATATGTATTCATAGTTCCTATATTTTGTAAAAATATTATCTGCCCAATCGAAGCTAATACAGTGGATATCACAATAGATAGGATCCTGGTTTTTTCCACCGCTATTCCTGCTGATTTTGCTATCTCCATATCCTGGCCAATAGCTCTCATATCCTGACCTAACTTAGTTTTTCTAAACCAGACTATAAAGAAACACAGGACTGCAATTGTTAATATAGTCAGGAGGGGTATTGTGAATTCCCCTACCTTTACAACCATAGATCTATCCAATACCTGACGGATACTCTTTAGGTCAATGGCATTTCTAATTCCATATCCACGGCTTAAAATTATTTTTTTATTTGTCATGGGAATGATATTCCCCATCCCATATAAAACTACCAGCTGGTAGACACCATTTATAAAAAATCCCATGATTATAGAAGTTATCATCTCTCTGCCCTTGGCTTTATTTAATATATACCCGCCCAATATCCCCAATAAAACAGCAATTGGTAACGAGATTAAAACCGCCAATACAATCCCTTCCATCCCCACTATCCTCCAGTCGGTAATGAAGATGAGCCCCAGCTGGCCAGCCATAGCTCCTAAAACTATTCCAAAGTTCAGCCCCATCCCAGCGACTACCGGTATGATAAGAGACAGTACTAAAAACGAGTTTCTAGATAATCTGGAGATCATCTCTTGAACCAAATATCCCCCTGACAGGCCAGATATCGGGATAGCCATGACGATCAGCACTAAGATTACTATTGGTACTATGTTATTTATAAGAAATTTTTTACCTTTATTTTCCATTCTTTTTACCCCCTGTCCTAGTCAAAGCGTAGAGGATCATTCCATTTGAAATTATTATCCTCAAAGTTTCTGACATATCTGTTTTGACCAAGTTATTTATTACCGAAGGTGTCATTGTAAGGATCCCTTGGAATAAAAAAGTACCTATCATTACATTTATTACAGTTGCTTTATTTACAGAGGCTCCCCCTATAAGGATAGCCGCGATTGCCGGAAATGCCATATAGAATGGCGCTAAGTACAGCTGAATAAACCCGAAACTTTGCTGGTATACTATTATTCCTATGGCAGCCAACATAGTAGACATTATTACTGACTTTGTCCTCACTCTGTCTATATTTACCCCTGTTGCCAGAGCAAATTTTGGATTTTCTCCTACAGCCTTCATTGCCAAACCTGACTTGGTTTTGAAAAATCCCCACATCAAAAATGCTAAAAAACCGAAGAACATTATTTCGCCAAAAGGGATCTTGTCTGCCATCGGGAAAATTTTATTCAATGCTCCCTGCCAGTAGGTTTCTATACTTATAGTTGTACGAAGACCTGAACCTCCATATGCCCAGATCATATCCTGGCTTTTAAAGGGGAGTACAAGCCACATGATACACATAATTGCCACTGAGGAGAACCCTACATAGGTAGCGATCATCATCTCTCCCCCCTTTACCCGGTTTAATATCTGTGAATATCCCCATCCAAATATAACTGCAAAAGGGATCGCCATTATGATAGCACTCCAAAATCCCAGGACTCCGGTAAGACCCATCTCTACACTGATTACGGCTCCTATTAAGCCTGCTTCTACCCCCAAAGGCAGCCCGAAGTTCAGCCCTGTTCCCGAATATATCATAGGCATAAGAGATAATACCAAGATAGCGTTCATTCCAAATCTTATCAGTGTATCACTTATAGACGTCCCCAGATTTAAACCTACAAATGGAGCTGCCACATACATACTCAAAAGGAATAACGCGATTATTACCCTTGGCCATCCCATAGTTTCAATATAACTTTTAATTTTTTCCATCAGTTCCTCCTATCCCTACCATCAATTCTCCAAATTTAATTATGTCTGCTTCCGGAGGTAGTATTCCAGCTACTTTACCCTCTGTTATTATAGCTATCCTGTCACTGATCCCCCTCAACTCCTCAAGTTCTGAAGAAGCTATGACTATTGTAGTGCCGTATTTTTCATTGTATTCACGCAGGGTTTCCAAAACTAATTTTTTTGCTCCTACATCTATCCCCCTCGTCGGCTCTGAAACCATCAATAACTCAGGTTTCATGGTGAACGCCTTGGCCAGACATACCTTTTGCTGGTTTCCGCCACTGAGTTCTCCGGCTGTCTGCTTAGAGCTCAGGCACCTGATCTCTAATTTTTTTATATATTCCAATGCATTTTTTTCCACCGTTTTCTCATCGACCCACTCCACCAAGCCGCCGAGATATTTTTTGATAAATTCATCCTTAATTTGGATTGCAGAATAAGCTATATTATCTTCAATAGTTCCATCCAGGAGCAAACCTACTCCCTTCCTGTCTTCTGACACCAGGAAGATGCCTTTTTCCAAGGGTAATTTAGGCTGATTCAACTCTAATTTTTCCCCTTTAAAAGTTATTTTTCCCCCGGTCGTATATAGTCCCATAACTCCATTGGCTATCCCTAATTTTCCCTGCCCTGCCATTCCGCCTATTCCCAAAATCTCGCCTTTATATACTTTCAGGTCTAATTTTTTTACTGTTTCTCCAGGCATATCCACCCAAAATTCATTCAGTTCCAACAGAACTTCCTTGTTTTCACCTGCTTTTTTTACTGTTTCTGATTCACTGAAACTCCTCCCGATCATCCATTCTGTTATCTCGTGGGAGCTGGTTTTCTTTGTTTCGATCTCCTTTATCAGGACTCCATCCCGGAGCACCACCACCTTGTCACTTATCTCCATTATCTCATTTAATCTATGGGTGATAAACACTATTGAAATCCCCTCATTGGCCAGTCGTTTCATTGTCTGCAACAGGATCTCGGCTTCCGATTCTGTAAGTACTGCTGTAGGTTCATCGAGTACCAATAGTTTGGTGTTTTCCCTCTCTATCTCACGAGCTATCTCTGTAAATTGTTTATGTGCCACAGGCATCTCTTTTATTATAGTTTTTGGATCCATCTTTACACCCAGATGTCCCACTGCTATCCCTGCCCTGGCTTCCATCTCCAAGGTATCTAACTGCTTTATCCTCTTACCAAATAAGATCTCTAAAAAACTATTTTTAGTCGATTCCCTATTAAGAACTATATTTTCAGTAGCTTCAAATCCAGGTATCAGGGAAAACTCTTGGTGCACCATCCCTATCCCTGCTTCTAAAGCATCAAATGGAGACTTAAAATCTATCTCCTTTCCTTCAAATTTTATACTCCCGCCGTATCCGCCTGTTTCACGAATTACAGGCATTCCAAATATAGTTTTCATTAGAGTCGACTTTCCTGCACCATTTTCTCCTACTAAGCCTATTATCTCACCCTTGTTTATGCTTATATTTATATCTTTCAGCACACAATTTTCCCCAAATGATTTGGATAAATTTTCTATCTTTAAAAGTAGTTCACTCACTCGTTATCCCCCTATTTTTCTAATTTAATGATAAAAAAGGGGCTTTCGCCCCTCCATCTTATCTTTGTTAGGTTTATTAGTTGATTTCAAAATATTTTTCAGGAACTTCAAGATCTGTCATATGCAGGTACCCTTTTCCAAATACATATGTATCTTGATATACTAAGAAAAAGTTATCTCTTTCTATACCTTCAACATCTACATATTCACTTCCATTCCAACCTGCTCCGGGACTTTGCTTTCCTAAAGATGCCATAACTTTATCAAAGTCATCTATCTCTGATTTTCCATCTATCACATCTATTACATGGCTTCCTAAAGCCACTGCTGCTGCAAAGTTATATGAGTACGCCCAAGTTCCCATTCTTCCAGATCCACCGGCTTTAACAACTGACTTTTCCACTTTCTTTAATATTTTAGGCCAATTCCCTTTTTCACTCTTATCAAATTTAACCCCTAAAGCTCCAGGGTATCCCATTGTTGGAGAAGGCAGATCCGCTTCTACGAAGTATCCACCCTGTTCAGCTATCCTCTTCAATAAAGGCTCAGTCTGTGCATCATTTGTTGCAAAGAAGGCAGTATCCTTACCATATTTTTTCAACCATGAAGGTACTTTTTCCAAGATAAATTGCTGGGCTCCTGCTACACCTACGTCACTTACAGGATCCGGGGCAGTCATAGTGATAAATTCCATACCTAAGTCTGCCGCTGCTACTTTCATAATATCTCTTCTTCTGGATAAAAGTTCATAACTCATATGTCTAGGAAATGATATATGCATAAATTTCTTTGCTCCCATCTCTTGAGCTGCTTTTACAATCAAATAACCCCTGGCTACATTATCAGGGTTTAATACTAAGTCTGCCACGTCTGCAATCATCTCAGGATCTTCATGGGGACTGTTTGCAACTAATAGAATATCAGGATTTTTTTCCCTTACCCTTCTAAAGGCTTCCACTGTACCAGGAATAGCCTCAGTTATCACTATGGCTTTCATCTTGGGATCATCTGCTAAACTTACGATTTGAGAGATTGTAGTTTCCATCTCCTGCATAAAGTTATCCGGGTAAGTTAAATGGATTACCTTTCCGCCTTTTTCAGCTGCTCCAAATTTGTTGATTAACTCCTCCGCTCCTCTAAGACCATCTTCCGATTGAGATACTGTCCCGGATACTACACCAATATGGTAGTCTGCCGAAAACGCAAACGCTGACATTATAAACATTGCAATTAATAAAAATAATTTTTTCATTCTTTCATCTCCTTAAAATAAAATTATATATAAATACCATTTAGCTGGCACTATACTCCGTTACAAAGGCACCTTTTAGACTATTAGTACTGAGTTTACTTTAATATGAACAGATTGTCAATAGTTCTGGACATTATTTATTTTTAATCCCTGAATTGTCAATTTAAATCAGAAAAAATTACATATTAATATCTAGGCTGCTGGTAAAAGTATCTCCAAACCAGTAGCCTCTTTTAAAACTTCTTCTGGAGTTTTGTAACCTAGT
>JAUXGP010000295.1 GCA_030621995.1 Psychrilyobacter sp. | reverse complement strand
AGAAACCATGAAAAAATAAAGGAACTTATAAAAGAAAATGCTGAGAACAATAAAAAAACTAAAGTAACAGAAATCATAAAAAAATTAGAGATCAGTAAACAAACCTATTACAATCAAAAATTAGATGAGTTTGTCGAGAAGATCTATAGAGAAAATACTATTAAAGATGAATTTCGATTTGGGAGTATCTGGGTTAAAAAGTTATATAAGGGAAATCAGAAAAAAGAAATAGTAATCTTTGATATGTTTAGTCAGCTAATTGAAAAATATAAGGTGAAGAATAATTTTGAGTATAGAAAAGTTATGCAGATGATAAGGGAAAAATATCCATATGTGATATTTGAGGTGACAGAAAAAAATAACTGGGAGGAGTAGGCATCAAATACCCGTTGAGAGCATCACCAAAGCACTAAAAATTTTCAATGAAAATTAAGAGCTTTGCGAAAAGGCGGAGCGACTCTAGTGCCGTAAACCACGGGTTTTTACTCTTCCTTTTTATGGTTTCCCTTCGTAAGGAAACCAAAGTAATATATTTAAAATTAATAAAAAAAAGAGTAGATGCTATCTTCATTCATCTGCTCTTTTTTGATTGTTTTTAGAATTTTAAAAGTCTAATTCTATAATTTTAGACTATATTAAAGGTGACCACAAGGGTTTACCTCTACAAATTGGACTATAAAAGAGGATATCCGAGACCGTTTATCCCTGCCATACTTCAAGGATCGCTCCTTCAGGGAATGAACTTCGTGATCTTCTAACCAGAGGGTATATGGGTGGCAGAGATGGTCGAGGTTCCCCCAATTCTGTACTTATTGATTCAGCGAAGTGCTGCCTGATATGGATCGCACTCTGCAAATGAAGGGGGAATATCCGATAAGACAGGATACATGGGCAAGTAAAAAGTATGAAGTAAGAGGTAAGAAGTGAAAATCTAAAAGAATTAAAACTTTGAAAACGGTGGGGATGAGCAGTAGATTCTATCCAGTAAGGGTGGGGAAGGGTTTGAAGTCTTACATTGAATCGCTATGGGGAGCTTATGAGGTGCCTGTACTTTTGGCCCTAGTGACGCAAGTAGCCCATTCCTACCTAATGTTCTGTTAAAAAGTGGAAGGGGCTATAAAATATAATAGTCACAGGGCTATCCCTACTATCTACACCGAGCGAGAGCGAACGAGCTGAATCCCCCATATGGAGTAATCCCCTCACGAACGCTACCGCTTAGAGGGGGTAAGCCAAGGGGAGTGTGAGGGGAACGGCGAGGGGGGATGAAGTAAGCTCCCCAAGGTTGGAGATCCTCTGAGTCCGCCTCCAATAAGGATGAAGGAGGAAAGCGGATATTTGGTCGTGCAGGAGCTAGTCTCCAGCCGAACCTTTCGTAGAATCGCCCGGAATGAAAAAGATATTTTAGATATGTTCGGGTATAGCAATAGATGGTTTTGAAAGTAGGAGGGGAGAGCTGATATCTATCCAGGAAGGGTGGGGAAGGATAAAAAAAAGATCTAGATTTTAAAGTCTAGATCTTAGGAATTTAATTTTAATTAGGTTATTTTTCCAATAAATTAGTTAGGATAGAAATTTTTGCACAACCTTGCACAATCTTTTAGACCTTATTTTTATTAATCTTAAAATGATTTTGTTTTATATTTTTATCTAGAATTGCATAATCTTGCACAAAGTATAAAAACTAATATTCAGCCCAAAAAGGTATGTTAATTAAAAAAGGCAAGAATAAAATTCCTACCTTTTGCCGTATAGGCTTCTAATCGTTCACCTTGCCGCTAAGGGCTCTCTATTATACTAATATTATATTTTTTTTGGTTCAAATGAAATATGAATATCCATATTTAATCCATCTGCAATTCTTTTTAGAAAATTTAAGCTAGGGTTATAACTTCCTCCTTCTAATCTACTAATATGAGCTTGATCTGTATGAGCTCTCTTAGCTAATTCTACTTGAGAAATTTTTTGTTCTTTTCTTGCTTTTATTAAGGCAAAGATGATTTCGTATTCTGGACCTAATCTATCATATTCTTCTTTAAATTCTTTATCTTGCATTTTTAATTTTTTATATTCTGAAAATTTCATAATCAATTCCTCCCTTCATAATCTTCTTTATATTTAATAGCTTTATTTATTTCTTTTGCAGGTGTTTTTTGGGTCTTTTTTATAAATCCATTTGTTAAAATTATTTTTTTATCTACAAAAAAGAAATAAAAAACTCTACTAATATCACTCCCTTGCTTTGTTCTCAATTCAAATATTCCATTTTTTATATGTTTTGAGTGAGGTTCTCTTAATTGATTGCCATATTCCTCTAACAACTCTATATCTCTAACTACTTTAGCATTTAATTTATTAGGAAGATCTTCTAAGAATTCCATAACAGGAAGTTTCCCATCTAATGTTTCATAAAATTCAATATTATACATAATTCACCTCTATCTAATTATATGGTATATATAACATAATTTCAAGTTTTTTTTAGAAACCCGTGAACAAAAAACGGGGAAAAGTGGAGACAAAAGTTGGAAAAGTAGTAAATAAAAGGACACTAGAAATATAGTGTCCTTTTAAAGTTGATTTTATTGACTTCATTTATGAAAGTTCCAAAATAGTTATTAAGACACTTTCATAAGTGTTAGTCTATTCCAATTAGTTTTCCATCTTTAAAATTTACTTTATGTTTAATTT
>JAUXGP010000096.1 GCA_030621995.1 Psychrilyobacter sp. | reverse complement strand
GGTAGAGCGCCAGTTTGTGGTACTGGTTGTCGCGGGTTCGAGTCCCGTCAGCCACCCCAACATTTTAAAAACTTTATATTTATGCGCCACTAGCTCAGCTGGTAGAGCACTCGACTTTTAATCGAGTTGTCACAGGTTCAAACCCTGTGTGGCGCACCATCCATACGCGGGGGTGGCGGAATTGGCAGACGCGCTAGACTTAGGATCTAGTGTCTTCGACGTGGGGGTTCAAGTCCCCCCCTCCGCACCATGTTAAAGTTTTAAACTCTAGAATTTATTCTAGAGTTTTTTTAGTTAAAGATTAACTCACAGGATCTCATAAGGATAAATATAAGTGATGGAACTGAGAGATAAAAAATATAGAAGGTTATAAAATATTTTATTTATGAATATCGGTGTAAATTGGTGGGGAAAAGATTTTAAAATTTAGTTATAAAGAATTAGAGGAGAGAAATGAGGAATATAAAACTTATCTATCAATACGATGGAAGTGATTTTTTTGGGTTTCAAAGACAACCAGACAGACGAACTGTACAGGGGGAACTTGAAAAAGGTTTGTACAAGATAATAAAGGAAAGGGTAAACTTAATAAGTTCAGGAAGGACTGACAGAGGAGTTCATGCAGTTAAGCAAGTTTCTAATTTTACTACCGACTCAAAAATCCCGGTGGATAGACTGGTTTATGCTCTCGATAATATCACTCCTAAAGATATTAAAATTTTAAAAGTAGAAGAAGCGGATATGGAATTTCATTCCAGGTTTTCAGCAAAAACAAGAGCCTATGAATTTATATTGACTCCTGAAAGAAGTGTATTTGAAACCAGGCATCTGACCGAAGTTAAAGAAAAAATAGATGTGGATAAACTTTATGATATAATGAAGGTGTTTTTAGGCAGACATAATTTTGACGGGTTTAGGATGACGGATTGTGGCGGGAATAATCCTGTAAGGGAAATTTTTGAAATCAGGTGTTATGAAAAGGAGAACTATAGGATAGGAATCTATATAAAGGGAAACGCTTTTTTAAAGACACAGATCAGAATAATGGTAGGAAGCTCTTTGGCTGTATATTTCAGTGAAAGACCCAAAGACTATCTCCTGAAAAAAATAGAGAATCCAAATCCTAAAGATGAAAAGATAGTTATAGATGGAGCGGGACTGTATTTATATGAGGTAAACTATTAGCTGTTGGCTGTTTTAGGGGGGCTGAAGATGAAATTTTTTGAAATAAAAGCAGGGGATAAAAAATATATAGATCAAATTATAGAGGTGGAAAAGGAGGCCTTCGGCCTGAGTGGGGGAGTAGATGAATGGATACTGAAGCCGATCATACGGTATGGAAAGGTATTTGTCTTGGTCATAGAGGACGAGGTTATAGGGATAGCTGAGTATATCAGAGACTTTGACGGTGATGAAATGTTCTTGTATGGATTTTCTATTAAGAAGGAGTATAGAAAATGTGGTTATGGTAAAAAACTTCTGGAAGAATCTATAAAAGTATTTAGAAAAAACAGGATAAAAAAAATAGGTCTGACAGTTTCTTTAGAAAATGAGGGAGCTATAGAACTATACAAAAAACTAGGGTTTAAGATGGAAGAGATCTTAAAAAATGAATATGGAAAGGGTATAGATCGTCTTTATTTTGGCAGAGAAATATAGCAAAAAAATCATTTGATTGACAAAGTGTCAAAAATATAATAAAATTATATATGAAACCATTACAATAGACAGGTCGAAAAGGAGGTAAAAATGAAATTAAATATAGAAAAAATAAGTTCATATTTAAAAAGTCATGATATAAGACCATCTTATCAAAGGATGAAAATTTTTGAATACTTAGTAGTAAATAAAAATCATCCGACAATAGATATGATGTATAAGAGTCTTGCTCCAGAAATACCAACTTTATCTAAAACTACAGTATACAATACATTGAATTTGTTCGTAGAAAAGAAGATTGCTATAGTAATTTTAGTGGAAGAGAATGAAACCAGATATGATGCTGATACAAGCATACATGGACATTTTAAATGTGATGAATGTGGAGAGGTCAGTGATCTTAATATAGGGATAGATAAGATAAATATTCCTGAACTTGATAATTTTCAAATAAATGAGCATCATCTTTATTTTAAAGGTGTATGCAGTAAGTGTTTGAAGAAAAAAAAATAATGTTCATAGAACAATAAAGATAATTCTTCGTTTTTAATGGAGAATTTTTTTATTATCTATAAAGATATAAAGAAGGAAAAGAATATGTGGGTTGGTATAGAAGAAAGTATGTTATAAAAGATTGAATTGATTTTGAGAGATGCAACTTTGTTAAAATTATATTTGATTTAAATTTAGGAGGAAATAAAAAATGGCAATGAATAAAAAGATGCTAGAAACTTTAAATGAACAAATTAATAAGGAGATGTATTCTGCACATCTATATCTATCGATGAATGCTTATCTTACTTCTAAAAATTTACCGGGATTTGCTAACTATATGAGGGTACAGTATCAAGAGGAGATGTCCCATGCATTAAAACTTTTCGATTATCTGTTGGAAAGGGGAGAAAGAGCTGTATTGGCTGAGATAGCACCTGTAAAAATAGAGTGGAAAGACACCATAGATGTATTTGAAGATACTTATAAACATGAAAAATTTATAACTGAATCTATCAATGAAGTTTTGGGAGTAGCTCATGAGGTAAAAGATTATGCCACGATAAATATGCTTCAATGGTATATAAATGAACAGGTAGAAGAGGAAGCACATGTGTCTTCTGTACTGGAGCAGCTAAAGATGGTAGAAGGCAGGGGAACTGGTTTATTTATGCTGGACAGGGAGATGCAGACTCGAGTCTTTATAGATTCTACACAGGAAAATGTTTAAAATTAGTTATTGTCCGTAAAGGGCATCAACAATAGACTGGTAGTTTACTAACGTAAACATAGAATATTGCGATAGTTATTAGTTGTTAAGGGAGGTTTTTATGAGGATTAAGGGTACTGAAACTGAAAAAAATTTACTGAAATCTTTTGCTGGGGAGTCACAAGCTACGAATAGGTATAAGCTATATGCCAAGCAAGCTAAAAAAGAAGGGTATGAGCAAATTGCAGCAATTTTTTTAGAGACTGCAGATAATGAAGTGCAGCATGCCAAAAGATATTTTAGATTCTTAGAGGGAGGAGATGTAGAAATTACAGCTGCCTACCCAACTAATCAAGTGGGAACTACTGAGGAAAACTTAAAAAATGCAGCAGGTGGAGAAAATGAGGAATGGACAGAATTATACCCTCATTTTGCAAACGTTGCAGAAAAAGAAGGATTTCCTGAAATCGCAGCAGCATATAGAAATATATCGGATGTAGAGAGGGAACATGAGGCCAGATATTTAAAATTACTGGAAAATTTAGAAAATAACAGTGTATTTAAAAAGAAAAGTATAGTCAGATGGAAGTGTAGAAACTGTGGGTTCGTACATGAGGGAGAGGAAGCGTTAGAGGTTTGTCCAGCATGTCTGCATCCACAAAGCCATTTTGAGATTAAAGAAAAGAATTATTAGGAAAAATTTAAATTATAGGGTAATATCGTAATAAGTAATTTAATAATTAAAAAGTAGGAGGAGTATATATGGATAAATGGTTATGTGTAGTATGTGGTTATGTATATGATCCAGAAATTGGGGATACTGATTCAGGGATAGCACCGGGAACAAAGTGGGAAGATGTACCGGAAGATTGGGTTTGTCCGCTATGTGCAGTGGGAAAGGATCAATTTGAAAAGATGTAGTTTTGTGAGTTATTAACAGAAATTTTAGGGGGATAAATATGGATAGATGGTTGTGCTTGGTATGTAGTTATGTATACGATGAAGAGTTAGGGGATCCGGATTCAGGCGTGGAACCGGGAACAAAGTGGGAAGATGTACCGGAAGACTGGGTTTGTCCGCCATGTGCAGTGGGAAAAGATCAATTCGAAAAGATGGAATAAAAAAATGCCTGCAAATTTGCAGGCATTTTATGATTTTAAGTGATAAAAACAAAGTTTAGTTTTTGAATAAGATTTTATAACGTTTTAAATACGCAAAAAATGTTTTGTATATAAACAGTACATTTTAAAGTTGACTTGTGTGTAGAAACAGCATTTTTTTTATAAGGTGTTCGAAAAAAGGTTGACTTTTTGCGGGATCCCTAGTATACTTGTATTAGTTCAAGGGTGACTTTGAACATCCATATAGAGCTTAAGCCCCCCTTTTTAAGACTATGTGTGTCAATTGAATTATTGATGAAAAAAAGCTTGCATTTGGTAAGCTTTTTTTATTTCTAATTTACCCACTGCCCCGCCTCAAATTTTGAGGCGGGGCTTTTTTATGATAAACTTAGAAAAAAGCAGAGGGAGAAATAAGATGAGGTTTAACTATAGGTTTGCCATGGAAGAATATGAAAAGGTAGAAAAATATCTGGATGGATATGAATATAGGTGTGAAGTTACCGGGAGCCTGAGAAGAAAAAGGAAAGATGTAGGAGATATAGATATAGTGGTAGGGAATCAACTCTCTCTTTCTGATCCTCTCTCGATCCACAAGTATTCAGATTCTACTCAAAAGAGTATGAATAAATCTGAAATATGGTCAAAGAGAGAGGAAGTTAGATTAGAAAGCAAAGAAAATTTAGAAGAAGTAGAACGAGAAATATTGGAATTGGTGTCTAAATATAGTGAGGTCGAAAGACGAATAAATCATTATGAGTTTTTATTGAAGAGTGGAATATCTATCCATATGATTCCTGAAATATCAAAACATTTTAACTATACCCTGTGGCATTCTACGGGACCTAAGCCCCATGTGAAGTTAATAAAAAAGATATACAATGAAAAGAGGATGGAGATAGATACAGAAAACACAGTAGAAAAAAAGATATATGAAGATATAGATTTGGAATATCTGGAGCCGGAGGAGAGGTATTGGCTAATGCCGAAAGAAAAAGGAAAAAACTGAAAAAGAAAATTTTAGTCACGAATTACACAGATTAAAAGAATTAAAAATCTGAATTAATTTGAGAAATCCGTAATAGAAAGAAGAAGTTTTATTTGCAATAATTAGCGACATTAGCGGTTTTTATAAAGAAGGTGGGATATTTATGACAAAAAAACAAAAAGTTAAAAAGATAATAGCTGTACTCCATGAAAAATTTGGGAATACAGAGTGTGCACTGAACTATGAGACACCTTTCGAACTATTGGTAGCTGTAAGCCTGTCGGCTCAATGTACGGATAAGAGGGTAAATATAGTGACCGAGGAGATGTTTAGAAAAAAAGGGATAAATACTCCAAAACAATTTGCAGAGATGGAGCTGGAGGAGATAGAAACTTTGGTGAAGAGCACAGGGTTTTATAAGAATAAAGCTAAAAACATAAAGAAAACCAGTGAGATATTATTGGAAAAATATGACGGAGAAGTTCCTCGTGAAATGGATGAGCTGGTGGAGTTAGCGGGAGTAGGCAGAAAAACAGCAAATGTTGTCAGAGGAGAGGTGTGGGGAATAGCTGAAGGAGTAACGGTAGATACCCATGTAAAGAGACTGACAAATTTAATAGGACTCATTAAGGGGGACAACCCTATAATTATCGAAAGAGAATTGATGGAGATGGTTCCCAAAGAGTATTGGATAGATATATCGCACTACCTAATCTTGCAGGGAAGGGATGTCTGCGTGGCTAGAAGACCCCAATGTGATAGGTGTGAAATAAATATTTTTTGTAATTTTGGGAGAAAAAAATTAAAAAAAGAGGGAAAAAATAAGGACTAACCATGGATAGGATAATAATACTAAGGCTTTAAAAGTTTCGAGTATCAAACCTTTGGAATACCAAGGAGTATGTTGACATAAAAACTAAACAATGGTAATATAGGGTATATAGAATAAGGGGTGAAGCTATGAGAAGAGTTTATTTAGATAACAACGCTACAACAAAAACAGATGAAAGAGTATTGGAAGCAATGTTACCTTATTTCTGTGAGGTATATGGGAATGCTCACAGTATGCACAGTTTTGGGCAAGAGGCAGGAAGAGCTTTAGATTTAGCCAGAGAAACTATTTCAAATATATTAAAGATAGAGAAATCAGAATTAATTTTTACCGGAACAGGAGTAGAAAGTAATAATTTAGCCATAAGAGGTATAGCGAGAGCTTATAAAAGAAGAGGGAACCACATAATTACCAGTGCCATAGAGCATCCAGGTGCTAAGAATACATGTCAAGATCTTGAAAGAGAGGGATTTGAAGTATCTTATATACCTGTAGATGAAAATGGTGTGGTAATCGTAGAGGAGTTAAAAAAAGCTATTAGAAAGGAAACGATCTTAGTCACTTTGATGCATGCAAACAACGAGACTGGGGTGGTGCAACCTATTGAGGAGATATCTAAGATAACTCGTGAGAATAAGATTGTATTTCATACAGATGCTGTTCAAACAGTTGGAAAGATACCTGTATATCCTAAGGAATTAGG
>JAUXGP010000186.1 GCA_030621995.1 Psychrilyobacter sp. | reverse complement strand
TTATGTTTACTAGTATAATTCGTGGTTCAATTTTTAATTTTCTACTTAACCTTTATTACTTTTATCTCAAAATTAACGGTCATTCCTGCATAGGGATGATTTCCATCCACTATTACCTTATCTTCTTCTGAGATGACTTCCTTTATAGTGAAAACTCCTACTCCATCATCTGTATCAGCTTCAAATTCCAGCCCTTCGTAAAGGCCCATACCGTCAAAATCCTCTATGGGCATCTCAATAGTAAGATTTTCATCATACTCTCCATACCCCTTATCAGGTGTTATTTTTACATTAAATTTATCTCCTGCTTTTTTCCCTAAAAGAGCTTCTTCCAGCCCTATAACCACAGCTTCATCCCCATAGGTAAAACTTAACTCATCACCCTTGGTAGTTTTATCCAATAAATTCCCCTTATCATCTCTCAATACAAACTCTAAAGTTACTTTTTTCCCATTTTCTATTTTCATATTAATTCTCTCCTTTTTAACTCCTTCCTTGTTAACGTTTTCTCTAAAATTAGAGAAAACTATCGTATCTACTTCGAAGCCTGTACATAGGTTTCTTTTCCGAAGAGAAACCATAAGAAGGAGGAGTATGTTTATTTTTATCGTTCTTAGATCTTTTAGTTGTTAATTATTTATTAAAACTTTGTAAATATAATACCACCCATAAACTCCTACTACTATAGATATTGGCACCAACAAGTTAAAATACCATTTTCTTATTTTATGCCTAAAGGTATACATTCCGGTAAATCCACCTATTCCACCACCTATAAAACAGAGGAGAAACAATGCTTTTTCCGATACCCTGGAATAATCCTTTTTCGCTTTATACTTATCTACTCCAAAAATTAAAAAAGTTAACAGATTAATTATGCCTAAATATATATTTAGATATTTCATCTAAACCCTCCTATGTGCCCTCCGTTTTTTATGGCTCTTATTATTTTACCATATTTTCTTAAAAATATAACAAATTTAAAAGAGGTTTTTAGTCTACACAACTAAAAACCTCCTTCTATTTTCATTTCATAAACTCTCTCAACCCTTTAGCTAATTGATCAGGACACGATGTAGATCTCTTTCCACACTCAGTCCCCTCTAATTTAGCTATAACATCCTGCACCTTCATCCCTTGTATTACAGCTGATAATCCTATTGCATTTCCAGGACATCCACCTATAAATTTTACCTCTTGTAAAATTCCGTCTTCTATTTTAAATTCTATTGTTTTAGCACATACACCGCTTGTTTTAAATGTTTGCATATTTCCCTCCTGATTTTTGTATAATTTTCACCGATTATTTTAGCATTTTAGTCAGGAATTAGCAACTATTTTTCTCTCACGGTAAACACCTATAGATTGGAACTACTTTATTTTTACTTTCTTAAAACACACTAGGTATAAGGTCTATCTATATTCTCTTTCCTTCTATTCTCCATATCTCTTTTGCATACTGTGCTATCGTTCTGTCACTTGTAAATTTCCCGGCATTAGATATATTCATCCACGCTTTCTTAGCCCATCCTAATCTATCTTCAAAAGCTCCATCAATACTTTCTCTGACTCTTCTATAATCATCAAAATCCTGTAATACAAAATAGTGATCCGGTGCATGCCAAGATGCCCCCACCAAGAGTGCATTATATAGCTCTTCAAACATTCCTGTATCGCCATCATCGTAGGTTCCGTCTATCAATTGATCCATTACTTTTTTAAGACCTTCAGTTTTATTCATTACCTCGGTTGGATTATACCCGGATTTTTTCAATTCTACGATATCTTCCACCTTCATTCCAAAGATAAAGTTATTCTCAATCCCTGCTTCCTCAACTATCTCTACGTTTGCTCCATCCAAAGTTCCTAATGTAGGTGCTCCATTCATCATAAACTTCATATTCCCTGTTCCACTGGCTTCTTTTCCTGCTGTGGAAATTTGTTCCGATATATCTGCTGCCGGAAATATAAGTTCTGCCGGTGAGATATTATAATTTTCCACAAATACAACCTTAATCCTTCCAGCTACATCTGCATCCTCATTTACAGTTTTGGCAACCTCATTGATTAATTTTATGATTCCTTTAGCTCTAAAATATCCTGATGCTGCTTTAGCTCCAAAGATATAAGTTTTAGGAGTAACTTTCATACCGGGATTTTCTTTTATTCTATTGTACAGATCCATTATATGGAATATATTTAATATTTGTCTCTTGTATTCATGTAACCTTTTTACCTGTATATCAAATATAGAGTCAGTATCTACATCTATTCCTGTATTACCCTTTATGAATTTAGCTAATTGCTCTTTTTTAATGTTTTTTATATCTAAAAACCTATTTAATATCTTTTCATCTGTCACATGAGTTTCTAATTTTTTTAACTCACTCAGATCAGTAATCCAATTGTCGCCAATTAATTCTGTAATCAATGCAGATAATTCAGGATTAGATTTTAATAGCCATCTCCTTTGAGTTACTCCATTGGTTTTATTTTGAAATTTCCCCTCATATAGTTCATACCAGTCTTTTAACTCAGAATGCTTTAATATTTCTGTATGAAGTGCCGCCACACCATTTACAGCGTAGGAACCATGGATTGCAAGCCAGGCCATATGAATTAGGTTTGTGTCTTCATCGATTATTGCCATACTCTTTCTTCTTTCTAAATCTGCGGGATATTTTTCTTCCAATAATTCTTGAAATTGCACATGAATTCTTACGATTATATTGTATATTCTAGGCAATACCTCTTTAAATAATTCTGTATACCATTTTTCTAAAGCTTCCGATAAGATCGTATGATTGGTATATGCAAATGTTTTTTGCACTATCTTCCATGCATCCTTCCACAACAATCCCTCTATATCTATTAGGATCCTCATTAATTCAGGTATCGCTACCACTGGATGAGTATCGTTTAATTGAATACTTATAAAATCCGGTAATTTAGCAAAATCTGTCCCGTGTTTCACTTTAAATTTTCTAATGATGTCCTGTAATGATGCTGAAGTGAAGAAATATTGTTGTTTTAATCTTAATTTCTTTCCTTCATCGGTGTCATCATTGGGATACAGAACTCTAGATATATTTTCTGCTTCGTTCTTTTCATTCATAGCCTCTGCATAATTTTGCTCATTGAATTCACCGAGATTTAGTTCATCCACCGCTTCTGCCTGCCATAATCGGAGTGTATTTATATTATCTGTCCCATATCCAATGATAGGTGTATCGTAAGGTACTGCCATTACACTGTCCTTCTCATTAAATCTTATTTCTACCTTATCCCTGTCCTTTCTCAGGCTCCAAGGATCCCCGTATTTTAACCAGTTATCTGGATATTCCACTTGAAATCCATCTTCAAACTGCTGTCTGAACATACCAAATTTATATCTGATTCCATATCCTGTTCCTGGCAGATTTAACGTTGCCATAGATTCAATAAAACAAGCTGCTAATCTTCCTAATCCACCATTACCTAATCCTGCATCTGATTCAGCACTCTCTATCTCATTGATGTTTACATTTAATTCTTCCAATAATTCCTTGACTCCGTCATATACTCCTAAGTTGATTAAGTTATTACTGAATGCTCTTCCCATTAAATATTCAGCAGAAAAATAAAACGCTTCCCTCCCGTTACTATATAGATCTTTGGTAGCTTTCCAAGATTCTCCCATCTCTTCCATTATTGTTTCAGTTAGTGCGTTATATATTTCAAAATCCAACCCTTCAGATAATTTTTTTCCATATTTAACTAATAATTTTTTCTCCAAACCTGTTTTAATTACATCTTTTTCAAATTTCATATATTCCTCCCATATATTTTTCACAAACTAAAAACCTTTTTTGTCACGAATTACGCGGATGATCACAAATAAAAACCAATCAAAGTCAAAATACCTGACACAGATGACACGGATTTATAGGATTATCACAGATTATGCTATCTCGTAACGTATTACGTGTAACTAGTCACTAACTTATGATCTCCTTCAAAATCTGTGTATACTTCAGTATCCGCGTTCTATTTTTCAATTACTTCCTATTTATCTACTATATTTAACTGTTATTTCCTTTATTTTTTCGGCCAATTCATCGGTGAG
>JAUXGP010000217.1 GCA_030621995.1 Psychrilyobacter sp. | reverse complement strand
CCCTGCTCATCAATTCCACTGCATGGTTTAGATCCAGTGCTGAAGTAGGTTCATCTAACAATAAAATTTCCGGATCTTGAGTCAGAGCCCTCGCCAGTAATATCCTTTGAAATTCTCCTCCAGATAAATTGAATGCTGACCTTTCCTTAAAGTCTTCTAATCCTAACTCTTCTATAGTTTTATCTGTAATCTCCCTGTCTTCCTTACTATACCCGTGCCATGAACTTTTAAGGTGGGGCAATCTGCCCATCAGCACAAAATCTTCTACCTTCATAGGTGATGACAAGTTTGATTTTTGAGGAACAAAGGAAAGTTTTTTAGCTAATTCTTTTTGTGTATACTCCTCTAGACCCTTTTCTCCTATTTGTATCTTCCCCTCTTGATTTTTCAAAACTCCTAAAATACTTTTTAACAGGGTAGATTTCCCACAGCCATTTGGCCCTAAAATTCCTATTAATTTACCTTTTTTTATGTGGATATCCACTCCCTTCAGAATCTCCCTTTTACCGTATGAAAATTTTAATTTTTCTACTTTTATTGCCATCTATCCAATCCCTCCTCTATTTTTAAAAGCCAGGTATAGGAAAAATGGTGCTCCAAAAAATGCTGTTACTACACCTATTGGGATCTCTACTGGTGCCAATATCATCCTTCCCACAGTATCACAGGCAAGTAGAAAAAATCCTCCTGCAAGGGCAGCATTAGGTAAAAGTTTAGAGTTACTAGGCCCTGTAATCATCCTTATGGTATGCGGAATTATCAGACCTACAAATCCTATCATCCCTGAAAAAGCCACAGAAAAAGCTACTACCAGAGAAGCCACTGCCAGTACTTTAATCTTTAATTTTTGTACATCTATTCCCAATGAATGGGCTTCTTCATCTCCAGACAATAGTGCATCTAACTGACTTCTATTTAAATAAAACACTATCAATGAAAAGATCAGTGGTAGTGTCAATATAAGTACTTTTTCCCAGGTTGCATTCCCCAGGTATCCCATAAGCCACATTGTTATTTTAAATGAATCTTCCCCTATTAAATACATGGCAAAAGAGGTCATTGCACCTATAAAAGATGATATTGCTATTCCTATTATTAATAGTGTAGTTACATCTACCTTCCCTCCCCTATTAGATAATTTAAATATTAAAAATGTACTAATAATACAGGAAAAGAAAGCTGTTACTCCATACATTATATCCGGCAGATTAAATATATAGGCAAGTACTGCTCCAAACGTTGCACTGGCTGCTATTCCTATTATATATGGATCAGCCAATGGATTTTGAAATACTGTCTGTACTACTACTCCACTAGATGAGAGCATCATCCCGATGAGTATTGCCATAAAAATCCTTGGTAACCTTATCTCGTAAATAATTGTTTTTATATATTCTGGGGCTGTTTCTGGAAAAAAGATAAAACTCAGTGGTGTAGAAACACTCCCTATTTTTATAGAGAGCACTCCTACCACTAATATCCCCAGAATTAACACTATTGGCAGTGTCCGTTTCATGTTAACTCCTCCTTTATATCTATTCAAAATACACTTTAATTAAAAATTATATTTGAATCCTACATAATAACTTCTTTCAGCTGCTGGATTATAACTTTTCCCGTCGGAACTATTAGAATCTTCATATACACCTGTATAATACATCTCATTGAATATATTATTTATTCCTGCATATAGTTTTAGGCCATTGTCTAAAATATAGTTTATAGTCATATCTGTAACAATATATTCATTGACCTTTCCATCTGTATTGTCTTCAGTCAGATAATACCCATCCCTATAAATTGTATTTAGCCCCAGTGATAACTTCTTATTAAAATTATAAGTAAGGCTTATATTTCCTGTATATTTTGATACCCCGGGAACATAGTTTCCAGATGTATCTACGCTTCCATCACTCTTTTTTATCTTTGCATCTATATATGTAAACCCTTCCGATATTGTTAATTTTCCTATATATTGTTCGGCAAACAATTCTACCCCTGTTCTTCTGGTTTTTCCAATATTATAAAATTTCCAGTCATATGGCATATTCCCACTCTGTACTATCTCATCTTTAGTTTCTGTATAAAAAGCTGTTGCACTGATATATGAATTAAACACGTAGTCTTTCAATCCCAATTCAAGGGTATTATATGTTTCCGATTGCAGATCATTGAAGATATAATCTCCTGTTGCCTTATCTTTATCTATAAATTCACTTGGACCAGGTGTCCTGAATCCCCCTTCAAACCTGGTATATACATTCCCTGTATCACTGTATAAGTAGTTTACCCCTAATTCGTAGGCATCGTTTGTAGTATCTGAATCATAATTAAAGGTATCTATCACACTATATCCCGGTGTATTGGGTAATGGCATTGGTGGTCCAAAAGTATATTTATCTGAATATCTGTCTATCTCATACTTACTTTTCTCCCTTCTATACCCTTGGATAAACTCAAAATTTCCTATTTTATATTTGTTTAATGCATAACCTCCAAAGGTTTCCTTTTCCATATCATATTCATAGGTTCTATACATCCCTAGATATCCGGGTTCTCCTCCTCTTTCACCCTTATTGTTTTTATAATCAAATCCCAGGATAAATTCACTCTCATCCCCATATTTAAAGTTCAATTTAGGGTTGATAATTAGTTTTTTGTCTGTAAAAGTTCCTACACTGTTCTGTCCTACTGTTTTAAAAGTTGGCATCTCATATACTTCCATAATTGAGCTGAGTGTATTATCTGTTTTTTGATAACTGGTATCTAAATCAAAAGTTATTTTATCAGTTAATTCACTTTTATAATTTAAAGAATATACATCTCTTTTTACTTCCGATAGATCCGACCCTGTCCACGGTTCCCCATCTTTTTCTCCGGATTGCTTTCTGTCTTCATCTAATTCCTGCCTGGTCAATGATTTTGGAAGTTTTCTCTCCTCCTCCATCCTCGAGTATTTAAACGTCAGATTATTCTTTTCATTTAAATTATAGTTTACTGCACCTTCAAAATATTTTTTATCATAGCCACTATCATCTCTATATCCATCACCAGATTTATCGTTATAGTTTATCTGTACTGCTAGTTTTCCCGTCAGTTTTTGTCCTAAATTCATATTAAACTCGTGGGCATTGTCGTTGCCAACCCTAGCCCCTACACTGTTATAGACCTTCCCTGCCTCTATCTTGGTAATTATATTTACTACTCCACCTACAGTCCCGTCGCCATATAGTACACTTCCACCCCCAGGCAGCACCTCTATCCTCTCTATATTATCTACCGGGATATTATCTAATGGCAGGATTCCCATACTGGTATCCAGTGGATTTATATTTACACCATCTATTAATATTTGAACATTAGCTTTAGATTTATTTGTTCCCTGACCCCTCAAATCTATAGATGTCCCGAATACATCTGAATTTACTGTTATTCCTGGTACTTTTTTTAACACCTCAGTTATCTCAGAATAATTCTTACCCTCGATATCTTCATTGGATATCACTGTGAGATTCTTAGTGGTATTTCTTACTGTGGTCTCATATCCTGTTGTGGAAACGACACTCTCTTCCAGTCTTACAGAACT
>JAUXGP010000213.1 GCA_030621995.1 Psychrilyobacter sp. | reverse complement strand
TTGGAAAAGTTAAATAAATGTATTACAGGAGAAAACAAGGAAAAACCTCCTTATTTCTCTCCTAAGACCTAGTGAAAAGACCCTTCTATATGAATGAATGTACCTTTGAAATCTTAAAGTCGACATAAGGACTTCATTTTAATCTTTGAAAATACTGGTGTTGAGAGGGTGAAAAGATAAAAGGTCCATGGGGGTAAAAATGAAAAAATTATTATGCACGATAGTTGCTGCAGTTTCATTAACCGGATGTTCTGTGATGATAGGATATAAAAACAGGGATTCCTAAAGGAAATCCCTGTTTTCTTTATTTTTTTAAAATATATGTTTTTAAAAAGATCACTTCATCTTTTATATTTCTGTGAGTCACAGATTTAACGTCAAAATTAAACATCTTGAAAACATACTGTATAAAACTTCCGGTAAAAATTGCTGTGATGACTGTCCCTACTCCTGCATATCCTCCTAAAAAATATCCTAGAACTAATACAGTAATTTCAATGGAACTCCTGATAAACATCACAGAAAAATTAGTTTTTTTCGTGAGAGCAACCATAAGTGCATCCCTGGGACCGCATCCCAGACCTGTAGAAATATAGAGATAAGATCCTATACCTAAGATAAATAATCCCATAAACATCATAGAAATCCCAACAAGAGGATGATGACTTAGAGGAATCATATTGGAAAAAAGAATTAAATCCATAAAACTGCCAATGAATATGATATTAAATATAGTACCGCTGCCTATTCTTTCTCCCAAGAAAACATCCAAAGTTATAACCAGGATTCCAACAAGGATACTAGCCTGACCGATTGTAATATTTCCAACTTTTGAGATACCCTGGTGCAGGACATCCCAGGGGGAGAATCCTAAATTGGATCTTATAATGATGACAATTCCCAAAGAACAGACAAAAAAACCTGAAAATAATTTTATATATTTGAATATTTCATTTTTCATACTATACCCCCGATATTTCTATTTATATTATTGTAGTATAACTTTTTTCACAGGGAATAACAAGATAAAAAAACCTAAAAATAAAAAAAAGTGTTGACATAAAAAAAGATAACTGTTATTATCTTTCTTAATTACAAAAGAGGAAGGAAAAAGATGATCTTAACTAATATTTTATTTATGAATTTATTATTATTGCTGCTGTTATTATTACTAGTGTTAGACTGCAAGCAATTGAATATATTTAAAATAATATTAGGGAAATTATCTACTTTTTGAGTAAGAAATTATTGTTGAAATAATACAAAAAAAGTGCAAATAAGGTGGTAGCTGATATTATAGGCTGCTTTTTTTTATAAATTTTTTTAGAAAAAGATACAATATTTTTTCTATGAAGGGCAGCTGATATTATAGCTGCTCTTTTTTTTTACCAGATCAGAGGAGGACTTATGGAGAAGAATATAAAGATATTTGATACAACATTGAGAGATGGGGAACAGTCACCGGGATGCAGTATGAATATAGGTGAAAAAATAGAGATGGCCAGGCAACTGGAAAAATTAGGAGTAGACATAATAGAGGCAGGATTCCCGGCATCTTCCAAGGGAGATTTTAATTCAGTCAAACAAATAGCAGAAAGTGTAACAGATGTTAGGGTGGCAGGATTGGCCAGAGCATTGAAATCGGATATAGACACTGCATGGGCAGCGATAAAAAATGCTAAATACCCTAGGATCCATACATTTATAGCTACTTCAGATATCCATATGAAATATAAATTAAAGAAGACTCCGGAACAGGTATATGACCAGGCTGTGGAGATGATAAGGTATGCCAAATCAAAGTGTGAGGATGTCGAATTTTCAGCAGAAGATGCCACCAGAACCAGACCGGAATTTTTACATAAAATAGTAGAAGGAGCCATAGAAGCAGGAGCTGCAACTATAAATATTCCAGATACAGTGGGGTACACCACTCCGGAAGAATTCTACGAGATAATAAAGGGAATCAAGGAAAATGTAAAGAATATAGACACTGTAGATATCTCGGTGCATTGCCACAATGATCTGGGATTGGCAGCAGCTAACTCACTGGCAGCAGTAAAAGCAGGGGCGACCCAGGTGGAATGCACCATGAATGGGATAGGGGAAAGAGCAGGAAATGCAGCTTTGGAAGAAGTAGTCATGGCAATGAGGGTGAGAAAAGATATCTACCCCGGGGAGAATAGGATAAATACAGAAGAAATCTATAGAACAAGTCAGCTTTTAACCAGGATAACAGGGGTAGAGGTACAGCCTAATAAAGCCATTGTAGGAGAAAATGCATTTGCTCATGAGTCTGGAATCCATCAGCATGGGATGCTGGAAAATAAAAAAACCTATGAAATTATGACCCCGGAATCTGTCGGTCTGAGTAAAAACAAGATGGTACTGGGGAAACATTCGGGGAAACATGCCTTTGAAAGTCATTTGACAGAATGCGGACATGATCTTACCAAAGGAGAAATAGAAGAAATTTTCATAAAATTTAAGGAGCTGGCAGATAAGAAAAAAGATGTATCACCGGAAGATATCGAAGCACTGATCGACGGGGGACACAGGGTAAAGAATGAAATGTATAAATTAAACAGATATACTGTAAATACAGGGAACACAATCACACCAATAGTGTCTATCAATCTGGATAAAGAAGGTGAAAATATAGAGAATGTAGCCATTGGAGACGGACCTGTAGATGCAGCCTTTAAAGCTATAGATAAAATAATAGATATAGACTTTACGTTGAGTAAGTATGTAATAAAGGCAGTAACTGAAGGAAGTGACGCCCAGGGAGAGGTCTTCATAAGGCTGGGTAAAGATGAAAAATACTATAACGGCAGATCCACGAGTACCGACATAGTAGAAGCCAGTATCATGGCCTATATGGGGGCGATAAATAATTATTTTAACGAGGCAGGGGGAAGATAAACATGGCAATGACAATAATAGAGAAAATTTTAGCAGAAAAATCAAATAAAGAAGGTGTAAAACCGGGGGATAATATCTGGGTGGATGTAGACGTTTTAATGACCCATGATGTATGCGGGCCGGGAACTATGGGAATATTTAAAGAGAATTTTGGTGGTGATGCCAGGGTGTGGGATAAGGATAAGATAGTATTGATACCGGATCATTATATCTTTACAAAAGATAAATATGCCATGAGAAATATAGAATATGTAACTAAATTTGCCAAAGAGCAGGAAATAAAACATTTTTATGAGCCCTTTACCGATGACTATAAAGGTGTATGTCATGTGGCCTTGGCAGAAGAAGGGCACAATAAACCGGGAGATGTATTATTTGGAACAGATTCCCATACATGTACCTCAGGAGCCTTCGGACAGTTTGCTTCCGGGATAGGAAATACAGATGCAGGATTTATCATGGGCACGGGGAAACTTTGGGTGAGGGTGCCTGAATCTATTAAATTCCAGTTTGATGGAAAATTTCCCAGCTATATAATGGGAAAAGATGTAGTACTGCAGACTATAGGAGATATCGGGTTTGACGGTGCAACTTACAGGTGTATGGAATATGCAGGAGAAGGGATAGAGAGTTTTAACATGGAAGAGAGGATGACAATCTGTAATATGGCTATAGAAGCAGGAGGGAAATGCGGGATAATAGCCGC
>JAUXGP010000068.1 GCA_030621995.1 Psychrilyobacter sp. | reverse complement strand
GCTTCTTTTTCATATTTTTCCATGATTTACACCACCTTGAATTTAATATTTATTTATACCTTAATAACTACTCATTATATTTTCTTTTCCTGCTACTTAAAATCTTTACTGATACTTTTCCCTTGAAATACTCCAAGGACACTATTCATGATTGATTCTGATCCAATAACATTAAAAAGTACTAAAAAAATTAAAAATGCCAGAGTTTTCAAAGGTATAGATGATCAAATGTTTATAATTTATGATAGAAATAATAACATCATTGAAACTAGAAAAGTAAAATCTATATTTAAAGAAGAAATAAAAAGAACGGATTTTAGCTAAGGTCTGTCAAGTATAGCTAATTTTTTCAATATAATGTAAAGTTTATGTAAAAAAATGTTTTTATCTTCCTTCAAAAATGATACAATAGTACGTAATTTTTCAAAACAAAGCAGGGTGAAAGTTACTGCATAACATATATATCAGGAGTGAAGGAATCAAAATATTAATTATTATTTATTTCAGAGATAAAGATTGATTTTTATTAATTAACACTGTATAATACTTGATGAATTGTAAAAATTATAAAAAAGGAATCAATACAAAAGGAGAGTTAAAAAAATGAAAAGAAAATTAATATTATTAGCGGTGATAGCAGCTCTATCAACAGTATCATATTCAGCAATAATTGAAACTAAAGCAGTTGAAAAAAATACCGAAGATATTAGAAAAAATTTCTCGACTCAATATTCAAAGAATAAAGAACTTGAAGAAGGAATATCGAAAGCTAAAACAGATTCTTTTAGAATGTCTAAAAATCTTGAAAATGTAGGAAACTTACGTTATACTGAAACAACTGGTAAGCTAGATGAAAATAAAGATAAGACTGAAGTGAATGAAAAAAATATAGCAGACAATAAAACTGCAATAGATAATAATTCAGGAAGAATAACTAATTTAGATAATAAAGTTAATAATCTACAAGGTGAAATGAATAAAGGATTCGCTATGTCGGCAGCTATGTCTACCGTAGACTTCCAAGCACTTGAAGTTGGTGAATTGGGTATAGGTGCCGGAATTGGTAACTATCAGAACGCACAGGCTGTATCGCTTGGATTAGGTTTAAGAGCCACAGATAACCTTAGCATGAACGTTAAGGGTGCTATGTCTACAGGAACTAAACAAGAAACGATGATAGGAGCAGGAGCAACATATAAAATTAGAGTATTTGGATCGTAAAAATAGAAGAAAAAACCTGTGAATAGACCCTTTTCTAGTGTCTGTTTACAGGTTTTTATTTATATCTTCTACCCTCTGATAATCTCTACCTTATACCCATCTGGATCAGTAATAAAATAATAGCTAGGTTTTTGCTTTGCCAAACCTTTAAGGTCTGTTACTTCTAATCCCATATTTTTATGAAATTCATGGGATTTCTCCAAGTCACTTACAGCCAGTGCAAAATGACTGAATCCGTTTCCTATTTCATAAGGTTTTTCAGGATTATAATTATATGTTAACTCTATTTCAAAATTCCTATTTTCATCACTTAGATATACCAAAGTAAATTCATATTCAGAGTAATCGTACCTCTTTATCTCTTCCAAAGATAATGCTTGCTTATAAAATTCTACAGATTTTTCCAAATCCATCACTCTGATACATGCATGTTCTAATTTATATTTCATTTGTTTCCCCCTAAAATTAATTGCTTTTATTCAAAAATTTTACTATAATTTTATGAATTTTACAAGAAAAACAAAGGTCAGGTTGTAAATTTATATAATAACATCCTGAAGAGATGGAGCAAGATTTCACCTAATTAAATTGAGGCAGATATTCCTTGTGTGCTTCTAGCATCTCATCCAGTAATTTTTTAGCCAAGTCATCGGAAGTCACCAATGGATTCATCACCATGGCCAGCATAGCTTTTCCATAATCTCCAGATACTGCAGCATCGGTTGCCATTATCTCAAAAGATTTCAACTCCTGCACTATTCCATTGGCTTGAACAGGTAAGTTCCCCATAGAAATAGGTTTCACCCCACTTCTTGTGACCAGCGAGCTTATCTCCACAGCTGAATCATAGGGAATATTTGCAATTGCTCCTCTATTTTGCGTATTGACGGTCATTATAGTTTTTTTGTCATTATAGATGGAATTTATAAGTTCGCAGGCTGCATCACTGTAATAAGCTCCTCCCCTCTGCTCCAGTTCAACAGGTTTTTCATCCAAGTCAGGATCTTTATACAGTTTGAACAGAGATTCTTCCAGCCTCTTCACCTCTTCTGCCCTGACATTTCCCTCGGCTAGTTTAACCAAATCTTTTTCCAGCATATCCTTGCTTTTATAGTAATATCTGAGGTAAGGGCACACCATAACATCCATAGCCTTTGTAAATACAGGATCCCAGGGTTCTGCCATTATATTCTGCATGGAGATATGGGAATCAGGCCCTGCAAGAGCCTCAATGGCTCTTTTATTTATTTTCTCTCCATCCAGATAGAAATTCAATCCAAAGACCATATGATTCAGACCGGCAAAATCGATCTCAAGACTTTCTGAATCCACCTTCAAAATATCTGCCAGTCCCCTGTGCATTCCAATGGGAACATTGCAGAGTCCCACAAATTTTCTGAAATCAGTATGTCTGAATACCGCTTCGGTTATTATCCCGGCAGGATTTGTAAAGTTTACCAGCCATGCATCGGGACAATATTTCTCTATATCTTTGATTATATCAAAAATTACTGGGATAGTTCTGAAGGCTTTAAAAAGCCCCCCTGCACCATTTGTCTCCTGCCCGATAAGACCGTAGGAAAGAGGAATCCTTTCATCTTTTATCCTGGCTTCCAGCCTCCCCACCCTGAGCTGGGTTATTACAAAGTCCGCTCCTGTCAAAGCTTCCCTTCTGTCTAAATTATAATTTATATTGCAGTTTATCCCAGCTTTCTCCATCATCCTTTCAGCCAGCTTCCCGATGATCTCTAATTTATCCCTGCCTTCCTCTATATCCACCAAATGAATTTCACTTATGGGAAGTTCCTTCCACCTCTTGATAAATCCTTCTATTAATTCTGGAGTATAACTCGATCCCCCTCCAATAACAGCAATTTTTAATTTTTTCATCTTTACCTCCTCCGGTAAAATTTTATTTTTGTCTCTCCTGTATACTTAGATAATATCTTCTCTTAAACCGGTTGTCAATCTTTTAGCCCTTGATTTTATTTAAAAATAAAGTTAAAATATATCAAATACATATACAGGATGTGATTAAAATCATAAAAAATAAGAGGGAAGTTGTATACAGGAAAATTGCCAATATTTTAAGTGAAAAAATCAAAGCAGGAGTTTATAAACCCCAGACCAAGCTCCCCTCTGAAACAGCTCTTTCCATAAAATATTCTGTTTCAAGACTTACCATAAGGAGGGCACTGGAGATCCTTTTAAACGAAAATCTAATTATCAAACAAAAGGGAGTCGGAAGTTTTGTTAAAGATACCTTTAATCAAGGAAACAAAATTTTAAGCGGATTTACCCAGGAGATCTCCTCTAAAAATAAAAAACCCCGGACTGAGGTCATTAAATTTCAAAAAACAATAGCTTTCGGAAACCTCTGCCAGGAATTGAAAGTGGAGGAGGGGGAAAAACTCTATTATTTTGAACGAATAAGATATGTCAATGAGGTCCCCTATATCTATGAAAAAACCTATATGCCCGTCAAGCTTTTCCCTGACCTCAGGAAAAAAGATATGAGGGGATCCAAATATAAATATGTCGAAAATATCCTGGAGAAAAAAATCATAAAAAATCGTCACAGAGTTTTTCCACAGATGACTGATGATCTCCTCTCTAAACTGCTTCACCTGAAAAAAGGAGAACTACTCTTAAAGGTTATCGATACAAATTTTTTAGAAGGCAACATTCCCTTTGAATATTGCCTTTCCTATTTCAATACAAATAATTTTGAATTTATCCTGACGGTGGAAAAATAAAATAAAACAGGAATTCCAATTAGGAATCCCTGACCTTTATTATTACACTTCATTTATAACTCTTTAAAAATAATTTTCAACGCTTTATCACCTTTTTTATATCCTGTTCTTGGTTTATCAAATTTTTTCTCCAAAACTTCTAAATTACTTATCTTTGAAAACTTTAAAAGCATCCAGTCATGATGTTTTTTAGAAGCATGACTTCCTTTTATTTGAAAACAACGCAATGTTTGATCCCCCTTAGTTGATATACCGCAAGCATGGGGTTCTACGATTCTGTCTAAACTATCATAGGTCAATGATATCAGTCTTTTTTCTTCTATAGCCTTTACTATTAAATTTTTCATGACTCCCTCCTGTTTATATCTTTACTTTCATAATCCATTGTTATAACATATTCCAAATTCCCACTATAAGTATACAACAAAATATTAGAAATACCTTAAAATTAAAACAGGGAATCCAAATGGATTCCCTGAGTTTTTTTATTTAAATGCTTTTAAGTTTTCAGATAATTTATCTAACTTATCCTGGTATTCTTTTTGTATCTTTCTTTCTCTCTCTAAGATATGAGCAGGTGCCTTGGAAGTAAATTTCTCATTGGATAATTTACCATTTACCTTAGCCAGATCCTTCTCTACCTTAACCATCTGTGCCTCTATCTTCTTGATCTCAACCTCAGGATCCAATAGTCCTGCTAATGGTACATACAGTTCAGAATCTTTTACTACTCTGAATCCTGCACCTGTAGGTTTTGCTACATCTCCAAATTCTAAAGTTTCTAATTTAGCCAGCTTAGTCAGGAAAGTTTTATTATTTTCTAAAGTTTTAATCTCAGATTCATTGCTGGTTCTTAAGATTGCTTTTACTTCCTTGGCAGGAGATATATTTATCTCAGCTCTTATGTTTCTAAGTGCAGAAACCACAGATTGTAAATATTCGAAAGATCTTTCAGCTTCTTCGTCTACTAAAGTTTCATCACAAGTAGGGAAAGTTTCAAGCATGATTGTTTCACCTTTAGCTCCTAATTTTTGCCAGATTTCTTCCGTGATAAACGGCATAAACGGGTGTAATAATCTAAGCCCATTTTCTAACATTGTCCATAACATATATTGAGCAGTTTTTTTAGCTGTTTCATCTTCCGATTCATATAATCTGGTCTTAGCTATCTCTACATACCAGTCACAGAAATCTCCTCTGATAAATTCGTAAACAGATTTAGCAGCTTCATCTAAAGCAAATTTTTCTAAATGCCCATCTACTTCTTTAGCTGTTTTTTGCAACTTTGATTCAATCCACCTGTCCACTAATTCTAATTTTAATTCCGATCTGTCCACAGTATTGATATCAAACCCTTCTAAGTTCATAAGTACAAACCTGGATACATTCCACATCTTGTTGGCAAAGTTTCTTCCCATTTCCAGTGACTTTTCAGAAAAATGTACATCCTGCCCCTGGGAAGTGTTGTATACCATGGTAAATCTCATTGCATCTGCACCATATTTATCGATTAAGTAAAGCGGATCCGGTGAGTTCCCCAGTGATTTAGACATCTTTCTACCCTGCTCATCCCTTACTATTCCATGTAAGACTACATTTTCAAATGGGATCTCCTTCATTTCATACATTCCCATCATTACCATTCTAGCTATCCAGAAGAATAAAATATCTGCTCCTGTTACAATGGTATTTGTAGGATAAAATCTTTCCAGCATCTCTGTTTTTTCAGGCCAGCCCATGGTAGAAAACGGCCATAATCCTGAACTGAACCAAGTATCCAATACATCAGTTTCCTGTCTTAATTCTACTTCTTTACCATAATGTTTTTTAGCCTGTTCCAATGCTTCTTCCTCTGATTTGGCTACGAAGATATAATCATCCGGACCATAGTATGCCGGGATTCTATGTCCCCACCAGATCTGTCTGGAGATACACCAGTCTCTTATATTTTCTAACCAGTTATAGTATACTTTTTCCCATCTCTTAGGCATGATCTTAATATCACCGTTGTATACTACTTCCAATGCCTTATCAGCCAATGTTTTCATGCTGACAAACCACTGGTGAGATACTCTGGGCTCGATAGTTGTATTACATCTATAACATCCTCCTACACTGTGGGGATGATTTTCTATTTTTTCCATGAATCCCTGCTCTTCCAGATCAGCAACGATGGCAATTCTTGCTTCTTCACGGGTCATTCCTTCATATTTCCCGCCTAACTCGTTGATCTTTGCATCTTTAGTTAAGATACTCATAATTTCTAAGTTATGTCTTTTCCCGATTTCAAAGTCATTGGGGTCATGGGCTGGAGTCATTTTTACTACTCCTGTTCCAAATTCCATATCTACATAATCATCAGCTATGATAGGAATTTCTCTTCCAGTCAATGGCAGGATTACAAATTTCCCTACCAGGTGCTTATATCTGGCATCATCAGGATTTACAGCTACCCCTGTATCTCCCAGCATTGTTTCTGGTCTGGTTGTAGCTACTACAAAGATCTCATCTGAATCTTTTACCGGATATTTTATATGCCACATACTGCCGGCTTTGTCTGTATGATCTACCTCATCGTCAGCTAATGCAGTTCCACATCTAGGACACCAGTTAACCATATATTCACCCTGGTAAATTAATCCGTCGTTGTATAAATTTATGAAGATATCCGATACCGATTCAGATAATCCTTCATCCATGGTAAATCTTTCCTTTTCCCAGTCCAGAGAAGCTCCTAATTTTCTCAGCTGAGCCGTTATCATTCCACCATGTTTTTCTTTCCATTCCCATGTTCTCTCGATAAACTTATCTCTTCCCAGATCTTCCTTTGTCAGTCCTTCTTCAGCTAATTGTCTCTCTACCTTATTTTGAGTAGCGATCCCTGCATGATCTGTTCCCGGCATCCAAAGGGTATTGTATCCGCTCATCCTTTTATGTCTGATCAGTACGTCCTGGATTGTATTATTCAATACATGTCCTACATGCAAGATCCCTGTTACATTTGGAGGAGGCATAACTATTGAATAATTCGGCTTATCCTCATCCATAGTTGCCCTGAAGTATTTATTTTCTTCCCATATTTTGTACCACTTGTCTTCGATCTCCGTTGGAGAATATATCTTGTCTAATTCCGTCATAACTGACCTCCTAAGTTTATTTTACAAAAAAATAGTAGCTATTTTATTCAAAATAGCTACTTTAATCTCTTTATATTATTCAAGGGTTTTATAAAAATTCAAAACCATAGCTATCACCTATATCAATTTGATTAAAATGTGATTAACTCTGACCTCTACTCTTTTCATAAATGTATTTCCTCCCTCTAAATTTATTAATAAATACTACCATTTTTTTAGACTTTTGTCAATTTACAAAATTTAAAAAAATTTAGTTATCTAGTTTCTGTTTTTATAACTGTTTCACCCTTTTCAAATGATATGTCTCCATTAACCGTTATCAGTTTATCCGTTACTATAATATTCTCATTTTTAATTTTTGGATATATTTCCTGATATTCACTGTCATTTTTTTTGATCTTTATAGGCTTTAAATCATTAAGTTTTAAAGGTATTAAAACCTGATCTTTTAAAGCCCTGTCCAATTTTAAAAACTCCAGTCCAACTATATTTACCTTTGCTAATTTCAATGATAAGACCCCTGTTTTATTATCTAAAACAGGTTTTAATTCCCCATTAATACCGGCATCTAATGTGCTTCCATTAAGATTTAAATTAAGATTGCCGCTTACATAGATCTGATCCTTTTTTAGCTCTATCGTCATATTTTTTATACTGTATTGAGCCATTGTTTTCTGGTCTAAAACTTTAATTTCCTTTTGAAATTCTAAGGGGCTTATGGCTGTTATAAATGAATTCATTGCCTTTTCAGATAACTGAATACTGATGTCACTGGCTAAACTTAGGCTGGATAATATAATAAATATTAAAATTACTTTTTTCATCTTTATCACTCCATTTTATTTTTAATATCTCATTATATCATATTTAGAAAACACTTCCTCAACCAAAACTAAATAACCTTAAAAAAAAAGCCAACTGATTAGATTGGCTTCTTCATAAATATTTTTAATTTTCATATGATTTCTTGTATATATATAACTAACCCTTTTTTCTTCTCACATAG
>JAUXGP010000051.1 GCA_030621995.1 Psychrilyobacter sp. | reverse complement strand
TGTTTTAAGTGGTCTTTCTTTTACCGGATATTCCCTCTCGCTTCCATTGGGATATATAATTTTGGCTCCATTATAGCAGATAGCAGGAGTCGTTAAGTTGAGTTCCTCATGATATGATCTCATGGATTCATAGCTCCTCCCGGTGGCTAAAAATATTTTTATTCCCTTATCCTCTAATTTTCTCAGTACTTCTTTATTTGTGTCGCTGATCTTATGGTCATTATCTAATAATGTCCCGTCCAGATCCAGCATAATTGCTTTTATCATAATTTTTTCCCCTTTTTATATAGTTTCTCTCTTTAATCAAAGAGAGACTAAGAGAGTTATAGACTCTATTTTGCACCGAATTTCGTTATTATTTATTAATATACTGCATCAGCAATGTATCTATATCTATTGGATTTTCTATATTTTGTTTTTCCCCGTAATTGATGATATCCATATAGAAATCAACGATGGTATAGGTGTTTGATTTTCCCCGGATAAAGTGCATAAATCTCTCAGTTTTAAAAAACTTTAATCCCTCTTTATTGTGTGTTAATTTTTCCAAGTCTACAACAAATTTCTCTTTGACCCAGTCATCTGCAGGACTCTGTTCTATAAAATTCCAGACCTGTTTTTTTATATGGAGGATAGTTTTATAGTTTGTAGTCCCCTCGTAGAGATCCATCAATTCACCAAAAGTTTCTACATCCTGCCCCTTTATGAGGAGGAGTTCTTTGACTCCTTTTAGGATATCGCCCTTAAAAATTTTTTCTTTTTTCAATGTTTTGGACAGCCAGTCTTGGATAGTGGAACTTTCCGATCCGATATCCAGGTAGAGATCTTCCAATTCTTTCCAACTTATATTTTTTCCATTCTTTAAAAATTTAATTTTTCGATGACTGAATTTAAAGTACTGTATAATAAACTCACTTTCATCTATTTTTTTATGGGAAAGGTAATTAAGGATAGGCATCAAAATCTCCAATATATAGTCTAAAATACCTTCCCTTGTGGATGCATTTGAATGATTTTTTTTATAATAATTCATATAGTCCTTTAATTCCCGATATAATTTCAGCTGGTTTGTCTGAAGCAATTCGGCTTTTTCAAATGATCTGGATTTATCCTTAAAAATATCTATAGCTGTCCGAACTTTTGTGTAATACCATGACCTGATATCTCTCCTGATGACCTTTGAAAAATAGAGTTCATCTATAAAATCACCTCTGATTAATCCTCGAAGGTCTAAAAGTCTGTCCTTTTGGACCTGGTCCATAGAACTTTCCTTATCTGATTTATACAGCCTTCTAATGAGGGAATCTATATAGTGATTGATCTTTATTTGAGTTTGGATGGTATATTTCTTCTGGAGGTAGACCATATTCAGATAGTCAATTACGGCATAGGAATAATCATATTTTTTAGTGCTGTTGATCAAATATCTTCTATGTTCTAAAAACTTTATATATAGATCTCCCTCTAATTTATTATCTGTGGCCATCCCGTTAAATTTTAGAATTTTTATAATGGGGGTATATATATTTTGATACCAGTATTTTGATTTTTTAATAAGGTCCTCGCTGCTCTCTAAATCTTCGATGTCATACAGGAGTTTTTTATAATCTCCGCTTTCTGTAAGATCGAGGTTCAGCTGGGTTTGTTTTGTAAATTTAAATTGTTCCCTGTAGTTCAGCTCCTCCTCGGTGTCCTCCCCTGAAAAAAATTCGGTTACTACAGCCTCTATAGATGAAAAATTAAGAAAATGAGCTACAGAGATTCTGTGGTTGCCGTCATAGACATAGTATTCACCCCTTATTTTATAGAGGTCAACCGGAGGGAGCTTGAAATCTCCCAGCATCTCAATATAGATATTACACCATCTGATCTTGACGATACTGTTTTTAGGGATAAATCCCTTTTTAAAATCTTCAGTTTTCTGCACACTCCCAACAATCTTAGAGAGGGGAACACTTTGAAGTCCCAGGTAGGAGTTATTATAGGCAGAAAGTTCTTTTTGTATATCTGAAAATTTCTTCAATTCCTCTCTGTGGCTCAGGGAGATTCCCAAGATCTTCCCCTTTCCTACAAATTTATCATAGGCATTTCTAGCTTCCTCCTGGATATATGAATTATTCATAAAGACCTCCTAATTTTTCACATATTCTATAATTTTATATCCATAGGCATTGATAATTCGGGTATCCCCTATGATAGTTTCCTGAGTGTCCATATGGGAAACCAGGTGAATATGCCCATGGATCCATAATTTAGGCTTAAAATGCTTTAAAATTTTATGAAATACCTCAAATCCCTGATGGGTAAAATCTTCCCGGTCATTGATCCTTCGCGGGGGAGTGTGGGTTACCATAATATCGAGTTTTCCCCAGAGAAGGTATCCCAAATTTGAGATTATCCTCTGGGTCATCTCAAACTCTGAATATTGATTTTCCTGGTAGGAGTATTTTTTACTCCCTCCCAATCCAAATATTTTTAGCCCCTTATATTTTATAATTTTTCCATCTATATTTTTACAAAAAGAGATATCATGTCCCTTCTTATAGACATGATTTCCGTTGACATAGATGATATCCTTATTGAGAGTTGTAAAAAGATAATCCAAATAATCATTTCCCAGATCTCCTGCCGAAATTATAAAGTCAATATCGGAGAACATATTTTTTAACTTATCCATGGAATATCGTCCCAAAATTTCTGTATCACTGATGATGAGTATTTTATATTTTTTTTCCATATAAGCCCCCGATGTTTGCTACGCAAATAAATTAATAATTAACAATGTGCAATTAAAATATCTTTCGTAGATATAATTTTAGTCACGAATTACACTAATTGGCACGAATTTTTTTATTCGTGAAATATGTGTAATTCGTGACTACTAGTTACTTATAATTCGTCTAAGTTATATCCCATTTCCTTTAGGAACGGCTTTTTCTTTCTCCACTTATCCTTAACTTTAACCCATAAGTTTAAGTAGATTTTTTTCTCCAGTAATGTTTCGATATCCTTTCTGGCTTCGGTACCGACGGCTTTTAAAAGAGCACCTTTTTTACCGATAACTATTCCTTTTTGAGAATCTCTCTCCACATAGATATTGATATCATATTTATCCCTACCATTTTCCCTTCTTTCCACGTTGATGATCTCAACAGCAATAGAATGAGGGATTTCATCTCTGGTTCTAGTTAATATTTTTTCCCTTACAATCTCTATGATCATCTTATACATAGGCATATCGGTATACATATCCTCAGGATAGTACATGATTCCTTCCTCTAAAAATGGCTCGATAGCTTCTAATAACTTAGGAATACCGATGGCATATTCAGCTGACATAGTCACGATCTTGTGGAAATCTCCTAATTTAGCTTTAATCTCCTCAATTTTTTCCTCGATCTCCTCATCTTTCATAAGGTCAATCTTATTGATAACAGCAATTCTAGGAGTATTGGGAGCTTTCATAATTTTATCGAAGACAAACTGGTCCCCTGTACTTATCTCCTGAGTCCCGTCGAGTACCATCAAGACAGCTTCAACTTCACGAAGAGCTGCAATAGCGGTATTGGTCATATGCTCACCTAAAAGATGTTTAGGTTTATGGATTCCCGGAGTATCAATAAATACATATTGTGTATCCTGGATAGTCAATATCCCCTTGATTGAATCTCTGGTTGTCCCGGCTTTGTTAGAAACTATGGCTACCTTTTCATTTACTATCTTATTCATCAATGTAGATTTTCCTACATTTGGTCTTCCTACTACTGCTATAAATCCTGCTTTCATTAAATCTCCTTTTTTTCTATTAATTATATATTTATACCTTTATCCTTACGATAGGTTTCTCAATTGACGAGTATGAAATTTTCTTATATTTTTATAAAAAAATTACGATGTCCAAATGAAACCAATACACGCTTATTTGGACTATAGTTTTCCTTTGCGAAGGGAAAACGCCAAAGAGGAAAGAGTGTTATTCGTCTCCGATTCCTATTTCCATATATTTTTCTTTGATCTGCCTTGTATTTCTGCCGCTGTAAAGACTTGTATTTTGAATGGTGGAATATCCCATCCTCTCCTTTACCACATGGGCACCCTCTGTATCCAGGATGTTTTTTAATACGGAATTTCTGATCATATGGGTGTATATTTCCCTGTCCAAGCCGGCTCTTTTCCCGTATTTTATCAGCCTGGCCCTATAATTTTGTCTGGAAACACTGGAAAATATCTTGGTATTTTTATTTCTCAGCTGATCTCTTTTATCTCCTATGAATACCTGTAATCGTTCACTTAAAGAATTATCCAAAGGGATCTTATTTATCTTAATCCCCTTAATTTGAGTGATGATCTTGTAATCTTCTGAGATTATATCTTCACATCTGAGGGCCAAAACCTCTGAGATTAAAATACCGGTATCATAGAGGATATCCAGGATGATTTTATCCCTGTATTCTTTAGGGGAGTCGTCCATGACCTCCCTCAGTCTCTCTATCTCCTCCAAACTTAATATTTCTAAAGTTCTTTTTTCAGGAGGCAGATTTTTTATCTTTTCCATAGGCAGACTATCTATTATACCATTTTTGTAAAAATATTTTAAATATCCTCGAATAGATATTATTTTCCTGTTGATACTGTTGTTGGAATAGACTTTTTTCAGGTCCCTTATGAAGTTTAAAATATCCTCCTCCGTTATTTCATTTAGAGGTTTATATCTGATAAAGATAAAAAAATCATCGATATCTTTTCTGTAGGCTTCACAGCTGTTGTAACTAAAACCGCTGTCTTTCATATGTTTTTCAAATTCTTTATACCCCGGAACTTTGCTAAGCATCTACTCCCCCCTTCAAATTTTTTGTCACCAATTAACACCAATTTTCTCTGATTATCTAGACGCAGACTAAATTCTGACTTTTAAACCCTGACATAAGCGGACTTTTTTAGTCGTCAATAGTCGTTTTTCTAGTCTGTTAAAGTCAGCGTCAAAAGCTTTATATTTAATTATCAATTGCCTTCTAATAGTTCTTTTGCATGATTTTTTACACTTTCACTGACCTGATCCCCCGCTAACATTCGTGCTATCTCATCTATCCTCTCTTCTGAATTTAAATTTTTTACTGTGGCTATAGTTTTACCCTCAATATTTTTTTTCTCAATATAAAATTGCTGGCTGGCCTTGGCTGCGATTGCAGGGGAATGGGTGATACATATGATCTGAGCATTCTCTCCAATATCATATAGTTTATCGGCTATCTTTCTCACTGTTTCTCCCCCTACTCCAGTATCGATCTCGTCAAATACCAGGATAGGGACATTATCCACAGCTGAAAATATCACTTTCAGAGCCAGCATGATTCTGCTCATCTCTCCCCCGGAAACCACCTTAGCCAGGGGTTTCATCTCCTGACCCAGGTTAGGAGCTATCATAAATTCTATTATATCCATCCCGAATCTGGAGATCTTTTCATCGACTTTAAAATCGACTTTAAATCTGGCATCTTTCATATTCAGATATTTCAGTTCAGAAGTTAGATTTTCCTCTATCAGCTTAGCTTTGATCTTACGGACCGCGGATAATTTGGCAGCTGCTTCCTTATATTTTTTTAGGAGATCTTCCATTTTTTTATTTAATTTCTTTTCCTCAAAATCACTCTCATCCAGAAGATCCAATTCTTTTTTTATCTTGTCCCGGTAACTCAAGATTTCTGAGATGTCTTCCCCGTATTTTTTCTTGAGATTATTTATCTTATCCAGCCTGTCCACTACAGCATTGAGCCGGTATTCGTCCACATCCATATTATCTTGAATATTTTCTATATTGTATGTGAGATCTTCCACCTCATAGTAGATCTTTTCTATTTTTTCAAAGATAGTCTCATAATCTTTACCATATTGAGAGAGGGATTCCATATTTTTTTTCACATTATGGAGTAAAGATGTGACATTTACCTCTCCGTCACTGATCATATAGTAGGAATTTTTTAGTTTCTCGGTGATTTTACCAGCATTAAAAAGGATCTTATATTCATCCTCTAATTCTTCATCTTCATTTACAGATAAGCTGACCTCTTCGATCTCGGTCAGCTGATATACATAGAGATCCTTTTTCTCCTTGATATTGTTTCTTGTTTCAGAAAGTTGGATCAGGAGTCTGTGGGTCTCATCATAGCTGGAGACGATAGTTCCCAGCTGATCTTTGATAAGATGTTCATCTTTATTTAAAAACCTGTCGATTAATTTTATATGATTTCCTCTGTGAAGCAGCATTTGGTGGGAGTGTTGTCCTACGATATCTACCAGAGTACCCATGATCTCCTTTAGATTACTCATAGGAACTCTTCTGCCGTTTACAAAGGCTTTTCCCCGGCCATTGGATTCCATCCTTCTTTGGACAATTATCTCATTATTTTCTACGTCTATGCCCATCTCATGGAGTTCACGGGTCTGATTTTCATTGGCATCGAATACACCTTCAGCCAGAAGATAGTCTGCTCCATCCCGGAGCATCTCCATATTGGTTTTTTCACCAATAAGTAGGTTGATACCTGTAAGGATAATAGATTTTCCTGCTCCTGTTTCTCCTGTCAGAGCTATTAATTTATCTTGAAATTCTAATTCTAATTTATCTATAATTGCTAAATTTTCAATTCGAAGTTCCCTTAACATATCTTATCTCCCCACTTTAATTTTTCCCTTAAAACAGAATAATAGTTTCTTGATTTTGGCAGTACTAACTTTAGTTTTTTATCTGAATATTTTATTTTAACAGTATCATCTTTAGTAACCTCGACAATATCATCCCCATCGACAGCTACATAAGCTGAACCTTCTCTTTCTTCTAATCTTAATGTGATCTCCTCTTTGCTGTCTACTATTATAGGTCTGGTGCTTAGGTTGTGCGGGGCAATAGGCGTGATCAAAAGAACATCCAGATTGGGTCTGATGATTGGTCCTCCTGCTGAAAGGGAATAGCCTGTTGATCCTGTGGGAGTGGCAACGATCAATCCGTCTGCCCTGTAGGTATTGATATAGTGTTCCCCTGAAGCTCTGATTCTAATTAACTTTTGCAGAATTCCTCCCTTTGCCATGACTACTTCATTGAGTCCGGTATATGTTTTTCCTTTGACCTCTACCTCCAGCATATGCCTTTCCTCTAATTTATAGTTTCCCATCAAAACATCTTCAAAAACTTGAAGTGCTTCGATCCTTCTTATATCTGTAAGAAATCCAAGACTTCCCATATTTACAGCAATAGCAAATTTATTGTGTGCAGCTATCTCTTTGCTGGCTTTTAAGAGGGTTCCATCACCACCAATTACCACAACAAAGGCTGATCCCTCTATCTCTGACTGGATCTCTATACCGCAGTTTTCAAAGAATTCCTTGGATACTTCATAAAATTTTATTGCATCTTTTTTAGAGGTATTATATATGATACATACCTTTTTTTTCATCTTTGCTCCCCCTGTGCGACCTCTGGTCGAATATATAGTTTATGATGTATAGTTAGGGGTAAAATATCCCTAAAAGTTACTTGGATTAGATGATTTCAGGTTAAATCTCGTTTCATAATAAAGATAGGATTTCCCGTCTAAGTTAAGTCCTAAAACTCCAATTTTACTGCCTTTTCCTACTGTTTGTCCTAACTTTACATAGTTAGTGATCAGGTTTCCGTAGATAGTAATCAAGTTATATCCATGGTCTATCATGACAACTTTTCCCATATTCATAAATTTACCTGCGTAGATAACCTTCCCCTTGTTTGCAGCAATGACTCGGTCTCCCAGACTTCCTTTGATCTCCTGTCCGGAACTACGGATTCCTCCTACCTTGGCTTCATTAAATCTAACTACGACCCTTCCAGAGATGGGTTTTCTAAAACTTCCTAAATTTTTAGCAACAGTGGAATAATTTACATTTCCCAGTTGTTTGGTTCTGGTTCTGATTATATTATCGATCTCTTTTTCGATGGCAGCTTTTTGTTTTTGAAGGTTAGTTATTGTATTTTTGGCACGTTTTGTTTTGGCTGTTGTAATCTTCTTGTCTTTATTATACTGAGCTATTAGACTGTTGTGCTGTCTTTTTTTACTTTCTTGCTGACGCTCTTTATAGGCCAGCTGGGATTGGAGTTTTCTCAGATTTCGCTGCTCTTTCTCAATGTCCTCTTTTACTTTTTTTATATTGTGTTGGACATTTTTTATCTCTTCCTGCCTCTCTTGATTGGCTTTGAGGATCTCTTTAAAATTATAGGTATCGGTTTCATCGGTTATCTCTTTTTTCTGCCATGACTGCAGCATAGCCACATAATCATTTTCCATATTAGTAAGTTCTTTGGAACTAAATTTTAGATTCCGTTTACCATAATCGACCTTCCTGCTGACTACGTCAATCTTTTCTTTCAGGAGTTCTTTCTCACTTTCAATAATTTTTAATTCTTTTTCTACACGGGTTATCTGTTCTTTCAGTGTTTCAGTTTTTTTATCTATGGTTTTTATCTTTTGAGTGTTTTTTTTAATCTCCTCACCCTTTCTCTTGATTTCATTTTCAATCTGGTTGATCTGATTTTTTTTATCATCCAAACTGTTGGAAAATGTGGTTGTGGCAAGAATTATTAAAGTCAGGCAAAATATTAATTTCTTCATGGACCTACCTCTTAACCTTTATCAAGTTAAAAGATAAAAATGGAAAACTTAAGCTGATAAGGGTAATGATGATTCCCACAACGATTCCAGCTTGGATGGTAGAAACCAGATAATTCAATCCTGCTATTTCAGTACGAATAAATTCATAGAGGTTCAAAAAAATCAAACTTCCTATAAGGGCTGCCGAGATAAATTTTATATTATTTATAAAATAATAGGGTCTTAAGATCTCTCTTTTTTCCATACCCAGATATAGTTTAGCCTCTATATCGTGATTTTGGCTGACGACACTGCTATGCATTATATTGAATATCATTATTTTTATAGGCAGAAGTGTGATAATAAGTAATCCGATTATAAGTTTATTATTTCTTTTTATTTTTTCATCCAGTGTAGCGACCCTTTTTTTATTGATTACAACTTCTTTTACACCATCTATTTCATCGATAAT
>JAUXGP010000172.1 GCA_030621995.1 Psychrilyobacter sp. | reverse complement strand
GAGTTACTCCTACAAATCCATCATCTTTATAAAATGTCTTCTGTGAAATCTTCTGATTTGCATCTAGAACCCAATTAGAAGCTATCCCCTCTATTCCATCCCATTTTTTTTCTTGAGAGAACAAATATACATTATTTTCCTTTAAAAATTCTTCCACTATATTCAATGTAAATATATTACTCCCGCTTCCGTGTAAAAGATAACCATGCCAAAATAAAATTTCCAAACTCATCAACTCCCTTTTAGTTTAACATAATATACGTTTAATTTTAAATATTCCCTATACAAAAATAATCTATAGTTCACAGTGATAGTTCAAATCATAATTTGTAATATTCCCAAATTGAGGTTATAATTAACTATAACAATATATAGGGAGTTGATATCTATCATGACTTTTAATAAATTTATTAAAAATAAACGAACAGAATTAAATCTAAGTCAAAATAAATTTGCTAAATCCATCGGGATAACTCAATCTTATTTTAATAATATCGAGAGGGGAGAGTTAAAAAACCCGCCCAGTGAGGAAGTTTTAGAAAAAATATCCATGGGTCTTATGTTAAATGAGGAGGAGATTGATTATTTAAAATTTTTAGCCGCTTTTGAAAGAACTCCTCAGCTCATCAAGGATGAATTAGACAGAAAGGACAAGGAAATCAATTATCTCAGGGGGAATTCATCTATCTCTGAAAATAACCCCATCTCTGTCAACGACCAAATCCCGGTCTTTGAAAGGATCAGTGCAGGCATTGGAGTTTTAGGAGACCAGGAGGTTACAGAATATATTACCCTGCCCGGAATCAGAAATCATGGTAATATTTTTGCCGTCAATGTATGGGGAGATTCTATGGAACCCACTATTAAAGACGGTTCTATAATTATTGCTAAAAAAGAAGTCGAAGTAAGAAATGGAGATATAGGAGCTTTTTTTATAAATGATGAAGCCTTTGTGAAAAGACTAAAAGTTACAAATTCATATGTGGCTCTTATCAGTGATAATCCCAACTACCCGCCTATCTTTATAGGTCCTGGAGAAGATCTCAAAGTTGTAGGAAAGGTAGTAAAAGTTTTAAGTGATATATAGATAGATAAATAAAATGGAAGCAGAAATTTCTGCTTCCATTTTTTAATTTATCCTCTATTCAATACCGCCTTCCCTTCGCCGGCATTATATACCTCTTTGTCCAGAGATCCCAATAATTTTGCTGTTACAACACCGGTAGCCATAGCCCCAGATACATTTAAAGCAGTTCTACCCTGGTCTAAGATAGGCTCAATGGCAATCAATAATCCCACTAATTCAATCGGTAATCCCATAATAGGCAGTACGATTAGAGCCGCTATTGTAGCTCCTCCTCCAATTCCAGCTCCTCCTAGTGAAGCTATCATTACAACTATTATCAATTTAACAAAAAATGCCGGCTCCAATACATTTATACCGGTAGCAGTGGCTATCATTACAGCTAACATGGCAGGATATACTCCCCCGCAACCGTTTTGTCCAACAGTAGCTCCAATTCCGGCTGACATACTTGCAATAGAATTAGGCACTCCTAATTTTTTTATCTGGCAGTCGATATTCATCGGGATACTTCCTGCAGATGTTCTGGATGTAAATGCAAAGGTCAATACAGTCCATGCTTTTTTCAAGAATATTATTGGTGATATACCACATAACATGATCATCACTAAATGAACTCCAAACATAAGAGCTAGTGCCACATATGTTGCCACAACAAAGTTTCCTAATCTTGAAATTTCTACAAAGTTTGAACTTGCACATACCTTAGTCATTAAAGCTAAGACACCATATGGAGTAAGCGCTAATACCATTTGTACTAATTTTAATACAACTGCTTGAGCTGCATTTGTGGCATTTTGAATTAATTCAAAAGTTTTCTTATCCTTCTTCTTAATTTTTCTTGTAGCCATCCCTACTAAAGCAGAGAAGATAACTACACCAATAGTTGAGTTATTTCCTGCACCAGTCATAGCTTTAAACGGGTTAGATGGGATAATTCCAACTATTTGTGCAATCAATGAAGATGTATCGTTTACCGACCCGGCTCTCTGCTCTAATAAATTCATTCTAGCCGCTTCCTTTGCTCCAGATATCAGCCCTTCAGCACTTAAGTTAAATGCTAAAGATGTAAATACAGATATAAGGGCTGCTATACCGCAGGTTACCAATAACAATCCAATAATCGTTGTACTCATCTTTGCTATAGAACTATTTTTAGATTCCTCTGCATTGATAACAGATGAGGCGATAGATACCATTATTAAAGGGATAACTATCATTTTTAACAACGATACATACCCACTGCCAATTATGTTGGTCCATTGTAATGTATTTGCGATTATATCCGATCCCTGTCCATAAAAAAACTGCATAGACACACCGAATACTACTCCTAACCCCAATCCAGTAAATACTCTATTTGTAAATGACTTATATGATTTCTGCATCCAAGCCAGCACATACACTAATATTGCCATAATAAGTATATTTAAAATTTCCATATATAACCCCCAAATGTGCTTTGCACAATTTTTTTATTAAATTAATTTATTTGTATAGATTTTTCTTCAGCCTGTACCAAAGTATTTTTTAAGTCTAACCTAGACTTTTTTGTTTTTATCATGTACCGCATCCGTCATCATTTGCATGCCAGGCATTGGTACCGTATTTCATATTAAATGATTTTTCAAAACCGTAGTTTCTAAGTACCTTTACAGCTTTCAGCCCCTTGGCTCCTGTTGCACAGAACACTACATATGAATCCTTCTTAGTTATCTCTTTTTTTTCTAAAAGGTCTTTGATCTTTGTTTCAAACTCCTTAAATTCAACATGAATGTTTTCATCAAAGATAGCTTCAACCTTATTTCTTTGCTTTTCATTTCTAACATCAATTACAATTGCATCATCCCCTATAAGATCCAATGCTCCATCTTTATCTATTTCCAGATGTTTATCCCAACCAAATAGATCACTGATAATTCCTGCCATTTTTCCCCTCCTAATTTCAAATGTTTTTTAAATTATTATCGTCATAATAATTTCTTATTATTTACTGGCATTATAAATAATAAGGAGCACTTTGTCAACAGTAATGTTTATTTTTTATCTTTCCTCACGTAAACAAAACACTTTCTAAGGTAAAATCAAGTTATCACAGCTGTTTCTTTCTCTATAAAAACAGCCTAGAAAGATAAAACTCTCCAGGCTGTTAAAATATTTTTCTATCTTATTCTATTTCATTAAAATACCCATATTTCGACAGGATAGTTTTAACCTTACATATATTTTCTTCCCTTATAAGGATATAAAAACCCTCAGCTTTTAAAATATATTCTTTTAACTTACCGTCTGTAGCCAGGATCTTAAAAAACTCTTTATCCTGTCTGACTTTAAAAACTTTTATCTCGGATTCATGAGCCAGATAGTTTACCTTGGATCTCAATTCATCAAAGAAATTCTCCCAAACTTGAGGCAGGTCTTTATAAAATTTATTTTTAAATTCTTTTATCCTTTCCTCCAGTTCCTTTATTGTTGTGATTCCCTTTAAAAATCTGCCCTTATCCATCCTATATTTATTTTCACCGATCTTAACGGATAGTTTCTCTAAAAACATAGACATTATAGGAGCTGATCCAATAATAGTTATTAGGAGAAGGTCTTCATCATATACTATCTCTGCGTCTTCATTTTCCTCTGTGAAGGCATAATCATCTGCCCGCCCCAGTACATATTCCCCCAATTTAGTCAATTCTATATATTTTAACCCGTCATATTTCGATAAATAATTATTCTTCAAATATAATCCATTGTTGCCACTGGGCAGATCATAATAAAGGGTAAATAATCCCAAACTTCCTAAAAGAAAGAATATCGATTTTACAAACGGTTCAATGATATATTTATGATATTCATCATACTGGGATATTCTGGTCCTTCCGTAGTTGGATTCGTTTATATAGACATAATCATATACATCTTTTAACTCAATGATATCTAAAAACTCATCTCTATAAACCAAATAGTTTATGATATTTGAAACACTTATGGTCTTTTCCGATGGCAGTTCCATGATTAATTTCACTATGGTCTGAAGTGATCTGGTCAGATTTTCTGTTTTCTTTATATTTTTTACACCCTTTAAATAATTCAGATATTTAGTTGTATACTCATACCCATCATTTTTTGTAAGTTTCCCGCTGAGGAACTCATTTATAATATATTTAAATTTATCCAGCTTAAAGTTTTCTGGAACAAGGTATTCATCTTTCATCAGATAGAATAATAGTCCCATAGTTTCAGTTTTTAAATAATCCAAATCTTTATTTTCACTATAAAATTCCGAGATATCACAAT
>JAUXGP010000215.1 GCA_030621995.1 Psychrilyobacter sp. | reverse complement strand
TATGTACAAGATATCTCTACCCTTTATTTCGTAAAGTAGGAGAAAATATGATTTATTTTATTAAAAGAATTTGTATAATGATTTTCACATTGTTTTTTGTTTCAGTGATATCCTTTTCAGTATTTCAAATAATTCCTGGAGATCCTGCACTTTCAAAATTAGGAGTAGAAGCTACCCAGGAGCAGATAGATACACTGAGAATAGAACTTATGCTGGATAAACCATTATCCACACAATATATTTATTGGGCAAAAAACATATTGAAAGGGGATCTGGGAGAATCTATAAGATTTTCAAGACCAATAAAAGAACTTATAAGGGAAAGAATAATAGTTACATTAAGTTTAGGAATCTATGCCATCTTAATTGCAGTAGTCGTGGGCATACCAATCGGGATTTTAAATGCCAAATATAACGATACTAAATTCGGGGCTTTTCTCTCTGTATTCTCTCAAATAGGTCTTGCGATCCCTGAATTTTGGCTCGGGATAATATTTTTAATTGTATTCGGAATAATATTTAAGTTATTTTCATTGAAGTATATTTCATTTTCAGAGGATCCAATTTCTTATATCAGGATAATAACCCTGCCTGCTTTTGCCCTTGCTATCTCCAGAATTTCAGTTGTAGCAAGGCATATGAAAAATATAATATTGGAAGAGCAAGAAAAAGACTATGTAAGAACAGCATACAGCAAAGGACTTTCAATCAATAAAATATATATCCACCATATTCTTCAGAATGCCCTCATACCAATAATCACCATAATCGGTATGTTGACGGCCGGGGTATTAGGCGGAGCTATAGTTGTTGAGCAGGTATTTAACCTGCCAGGGATCGGAACCCTTCTAATTAATGGAGTCACAACAAGGGATATTCCATTGGTTCAGGCTATCATAACCTATATAGCTTCAGTAGTGGTAATTATAAATTTTTTGATCGATATATTATATAGAATTGTAGATCCAAGAATATCTATTTAGGAGAATAAAATGAATATAAAAGTTAAAGATCATAACCTCATAATAGGAGGCGGGATATTAATATTCCTTTTACTTATTCTGGGAGTGAGTTTTTTTTATCTGCCCCATTCAGTTACTGAAATAAATACCGGGTTAAAACTCTCCCCGCCGAATTCATCCTACCTCTTAGGTACCGATAACTTCGGAAGGGATATACTGAGCAGACTCATGAAGGGGTCTCAAACGGCTTTTTTGGTGGGGATAATATCTGTCGGTATAGGCTGTAGTGTGGGAGTTTTTTTAGGAGCAATATCCGGATATTTTGGCGGTAAAATAGACGAGATCATAATGAGGATAATAGATGCCATGATGGCTTTCCCCGGGATTTTATTTGCTCTTATGTTTATTTCTGTATTTGGGGTCGGAATAGAAAATACAATGATGGCTATTGGAATAATGTCGATACCGACCTTTGCCAGAATAACTAGAAGCGGATTCCTGCGAGAAAAAGAATTGGACTATATTAAGGCTGCCAGAGTAAGGGGAGCTTCAAATTTCAGGATTATATATCACCATATCCTACCCAATGCTCTATCCCCGATAATAGTGGCTGCAACTATGAGTTTTTCAAGTGCCATCCTGGCTGAAGCTGCTCTTAGTTATCTGGGTCTTGGAGTACAGGCTCCTAATCCCAGCTGGGGCAGGATGTTAAGTGAATCACAGATGTATTTTATGATCGCTCCATGGTATACATTAGCCCCAGGGCTGCTGATCAGTTTGACTGTATTGGCATTTAATATGCTGGGAGATTTTTTAAGAGAATATCAGAGAAGGTAGGAAAGAATATGACTATTGAAATTAAAAACTTAAATATATATTTTAATGAGAAAACAAAATTACAGGCCGTGAATAACCTTTCGTTTAATGTAAAAAAAGGTGAGATTATGGGATTGGTAGGAGAATCGGGGTGTGGAAAGAGTATTACCTCGCTAGCTCTTATGAGACTTTTAAAAAAAAATGCAAGCCTCAGTGGAGAGATTAATTTTTTAGGTAAAAACATTTTAAATCTTTCTAAAAAGGAGATGTGCAGCCTGAGGGGAAGGGAAATTTCTATGATTTTTCAAGAACCTCTAACAGCCCTAAATCCCCTCCATAGAGTAGGAAAACAAATAGGTGAAATCTTAAAAATTCATACATCACTATCTAAAAAAAAGATAAAAGAAAAAACTTTGGAACTCATGCAAGAGGTAAATTTAAAAGATTTAGAGGATACATATAAGAAATTCCCCCATGAGCTTTCAGGGGGGCAGAGACAGAGGATAGTTATTGCCATGGCGATAGCATGTGAGCCAAAACTAATAATAGCTGATGAACCGACAACAGCACTGGACGTAAGTACCCAGGCTCAAATTATAGATCTATTAAAAGAAATAAATAATAAAAAACATAATTCACTTCTTTTTATCTCCCATGACTTAGATTTAGTAGGAGATCTATGCCATAGGATAGCAATAATGTATGCAGGTCATATTATAGAAGTGGTAGAGGAACTAGGGGACGCAAGGCATCCATATACCAAATGTCTTTTAGATGCTATTCCAAACCCATTACACAAGGGAAATGAGCTTTATTCAATCCCGGGAAGGGTTCCCACCTTATCTGAAAGAGAGAGTGGATGCCCTTTTGCTATGAGGTGTCCCATGGCGAAAAAAAAATGTCATGAAATTTTACCAGAACTTTTAGAAAGGGAGGATGGACATCTAGTTAGATGTTTATACATATAGGTGAAAACGATGGAAAATATACTTGAAATAAAAAGATTGAAGAAGAGTTTTGGGAGTTCTAATTTTTTTAAATTTAAGAATCCCAAGGCAGCAGTAGATAATATTTCTTTTGAGATAAAAAAAGGGGAAATATTTGGTCTTGTAGGAGAATCAGGCTGCGGTAAATCTACAACGGGAAACCTCATAAGTAAACTCCTGACTGCTGATGGCGGGGAAATAATCTATAAGGGAAGGAATATCGATGGATTAAAAGGACGGGACTTCAAGGATATGAGAAAAAATATTCAGATGATTTTTCAAGATCCCTACCATTCTTTAAATCCTAAAAAAAACATAGGATGGATCTTGATGGAACCTATGATAATCCATAACCTATACTCTAAAGATGAAAGAAGAAAAAAAATCCTGGATATGTTAGATATAGCAGGTTTTGATGAGAGTTTTCTCAAGAAATATCCCAGCGAACTTTCAGGAGGGCAGAGACAAAGAGTTGCTATTCTTGCGGCTCTTATGTGTGAGCCGGATTTTGTTATAGCAGATGAAGCGGTGTCCGCACTGGATGTATCGGTCCAGGCACAAATATTAAATTTTATGAAGGAACTTCAAAGAAAAATGGGGTTGACCTATCTTTTTATATCCCACGATTTAAATGTAGTTTATTATATGTGTGACAGGATAGCGGTGATGAAAGAGGGGAAGATTATAGAGTTAGAAGAAGCTGAAAAATTATATAAAAACCCAAAACACCCCTATACCAAGTCTCTTTTAGATGCTATCCCGGGGAAAAAAGCAAGGTAATATTTAAAAATAAAAGGAAGCTAAAAGTATCTAGATACTTTTAGCTTCCTTTTATTTTTAAATATTACCTTGCTTTTTTCC
>JAUXGP010000189.1 GCA_030621995.1 Psychrilyobacter sp. | reverse complement strand
CAGTATAGATGAAAGCAGTGAATAAAAGATAAAAAAAGGAGTGTATTTATTAGCGATAAACTCCTCTTTTAAAGATCTACAATCCAGAAAAAAAGAGTTAATTAGACATAAGGGGTAGAAAAAATGATTATTATGATATAATATATAAGGTATAGAAAAAATAAGTAATGATATGAACAGAGGGGAAAAACTATGGTGGTAGTAAAAAGAAGGCGGGGAATCGGAGAGATCCTGATAGATAAAAAATTGATAACAAAAGATGGCTTGGAAAAAGCCTTGGAAGAACAAAAGAAAACGGGGGAAAAATTAGGAGAAATTTTAATAGGGCTGGGTTATTTAGATGAGGAAAATATGCTGGATGCCCTGGGAGAGCAAAATAAAGTAAAGGTAAAAGTAATAGATGAAACAGATCTGAAATTAGAGGTATTGGCAATCTTACCGGAAGAGTATATGAAGGAAAAAGTCATCCTGCCATTACGGATAAACGGAAAAAAACTCATGATAGCCATGGAAAATCCAAAAGATACCTTTTTAATAGATGAATTGCAGATGAAAACCAATATGGTCATTAAACCGGTACTCGCTATGAAATCCAATATAATGGAATATCTGGAAAAATATATCCACAAAAAAGATAAGAAAACAGAAACTCAAACGGACAGTGTATTGGACGAATTGAATAAATTTGCAGAGGAAGATATAGAGATCGAGAGCAACTATAAAGATGAGGATATAGTCAGCAGTTTGGGATCGGACAGTGCACCTGTGGTAAAGGGTGTAAATGCTATAATAGTAAAAGCTGTAAAACTGCAGGCCAGTGATATCCATATAGAGCCCTATGAGAAGGAGATAAGGATAAGGTATAGATTGGATGGATTATTGATAACGGTAAAAAAGATGCCTAAGCATATTATGAGTGCAATAGTTTCAAGGATAAAAATTATGTGTGATCTGGATATCGCAGAAAAAAGACTCCCGCAGGATGGAAGATTCAGGATAAAAATGGGAGACAGGCGGGTTGATTTTCGTGTGTCCACCCTAAAAACTATCCATGGGGAAAAAGTAGTAATGAGAATACTGGACAGGGGATCGGTGAAACTGGATCTGCCCAGCTTGGGTTATGATGAAAAAGCATTGGAAATAATAAACAGAGTTATTCAAAATCCATATGGAATTATATTGGTGACAGGACCTACGGGATCGGGAAAATCCACCACCCTATATTCTGTACTGGATAAATTAAATAAGGAAGATGTAAATATATCCACAGCAGAAGACCCGGTGGAATATGAACTGGAAGGAATAAATCAGGTACAGTGCAAGCCGGAGATAGGGCTGACCTTTGCAGCTTCCCTTCGAAGTTTTTTGAGACAGGATCCGGATATCATAATGGTGGGAGAGGTAAGAGATGGAGAAACTGCAGAGATAGCCATTAAAGCTGCCCTGACAGGACATTTGGTACTGTCTACCCTTCATACCAATGATGCACCTAGTTCCATCCATAGATTATTAAATATGGGTGTAGAGCCATTCTTGATCTCGGCTTCTATATCTATGGTTATAGCTCAAAGATTAGTTAGAAAGATCTGTCCCCATTGTATAGGAAAAGACGGGGAATCAGCCAATAAATTGATGGCTATGGATCTGAATAAAGATGATTATGAAGATATGACTTTTCAAATAGGATCCGGTTGTGAGAAATGCAATAATACCGGCTACAAGGGAAGAAGTGTTATATATGAGATAATGGAAGTAGATGATGAGATGAAAACTCTTATCTCGGGAGCTACAACCAGTATAGAGATAAAAGATCTGGCAGTAAAAAAAGGTATGGATACCTTGAGGGAGTCGGGGATGAAGAAAGCTGTATTAGGAATAACTAGTTTGGATGAGGTGATGAGAGTCACTCTGTCATAAAAAATAATAGATGGGAGTGTGGATCATGTTATATAAATATACTGCCTTGGATAGTAATGGTAAAAAAGTTAATGGAGAGATGGAAGCCAAATCTCCTGTGGAACTCAGGAAAATATTAAGACAACAAAAACTAATCCTTGTGAAATCAACTAAAAAGAGTAGTTTTAGTATGAAAAACGGGATGCTTCAAAGGGTGAAAACTAAGGATATAGCAGTCTTCACCAGAGGACTGTCCACCATGTTAAATGCAGGAGTAGGGCTTATCAGGTGTTTCGAAATTCTGGAAGCCCAGATTGAAAAACCTAAATTAAAGGAGGTCATCTCCCAGGTAAAGGAAGAGATAAGTGCAGGGATGCCCCTGGCGGCATGTTTAGCCAAACATCCTAAATATTTTGATAAATTATATATAAGTATGGTAAAAGCAGGAGAAGCATCAGGGATGCTGGATTCGGTACTCATGAAAATAGCCACTTCCCTGGAAAAATCTGAAGAGATAAAGGGAAAGGTAAAAGGGGCTATGATCTATCCGTCCATTGTATTTTTTACTGCTATAGTTGTAATGTTTTTTATGTTAGCTTTTATAATTCCAAAATTTATGCTGTTATTTGAGGGGACGGGAGTGGAGATGCCGTTACTTACCAGGATGGTTATGAGAGCCAGTGAGATTGCCTCTAGATTTTGGTATCTTTTTGTTCTAGGAACCTGGCTAATTTTTTATGGTATAAAGAAAGCTAGGTCAACTCCTAAGGGGAAAAGAACTTTTGATGTTATTCTACTAAAGACGCCCCTCTTTGGAACATTTGTGAGAAAGACAGCCATGGCCAGGTTTACAAGAACTATGTCTACTCTTTTAAACAGCGGGGTAACAATACTTATGGCCTTTGATATATCTGGTGAGATCGTGGGAAATACACTGATAGAAGAAGCTATATTAGAGGCCAAGGATAGTATAAGAGATGGAGCCAGTATATATAAACCACTGGCAGACAGCGGACAATTCCCACCTATGGTAACGGATATGATCGAAGTAGGAGAAGAGAGTGGACAGTTATCTGAAATTTTGGAAAAAGTAGCAGATTTTACTGAGATGGAACTGGAGGAAGCTGTTAGAAATTTACTTTCTGCCTTTGAACCTCTTATAATTTTATTTATGTCAGTGGGAGTAGGAATTTTGATCATAGCGATGTTCCTGCCGTTATTTAAAATGTCGGATATGGTGGGATAATTTGAAAAAAAATTGAAAAATTATAATTGAAAGCTAAAAAAAGTTAGTCACGAATTACACAAATCAACACGAATAGTTAAAAATAATCAGATGTAGACTTTAAAGGACTTTTACAAAGAGACTTTTTGAGACTAAAATAAAGTCTGCTTTTGTCTGAATTTATAAGTCAGGATTTAGTCTGCGTCAAAAAAATTTGTGGCGAAAAGGGGTTAGTAAAATGAAAAATATTATTTCTGTAAAAAATATCTCCTTGGATTATAAGGAAAGGGATATATTTAAAAAGCTGAAGGGATCCAAAGGGAGTATAGGGATAGAAAACATCTCTTTCGACGTAGAGGAAGGGGAAATTTTTTCTATAATAGGGCTCAATGGAGCAGGGAAGACAAGTACACTGAAGTGTATCCTAGGCTTGATGAAGCCGGATAAGGGTGAGATAAAGGTATTTGGAAAGAAAGAGTTAAAGGGAATGGATTTTGAGAAGGTAGGATATCTGCCTGAGATCTCCTACTATCCCAAGAGTATGAAACTCATAGATCTGATGAGGTATTATGGGGAACTCTATAATATCCCCAAGGGTGAATTAGATAAAAAAATAGATGGGATACTGGTAAAAATAGGTCTGATATCCAGGAAGAGTGACAAGCTGGAAAAGTTTTCCAAGGGGATGCTGCAAAAAGTCGGGATAGCTCAGGCCATCTTAAATAACCCTAAACTATTATTTTTGGATGAACCCATGTCAGGATTAGACCCCCTGGCCCGTGAACTGGTAATAGAAATAATATTGGAATTAAAATCCAGTGGGACTACTATATTTTTTAATACTCATATATTGGAGGATGTAGCCAGTATAGCAGACAGGGTAGCGATAATAGATAAGGGGAAACTAGTAGAAGTATTGGATATGAAGAAAATTGTATTG
>JAUXGP010000243.1 GCA_030621995.1 Psychrilyobacter sp. | reverse complement strand
TTGTTCAAATGAAAAACCTCCTTCAAGTAGTCCTTGAAAGAGGTTATCATATTTTCTGTTAAATTTAAAGTTAGCTTGATAGGTATGATTCAGTGCTCTTTTTTCTATAAGAATAAATCAGCCCCTTATCTCTATTCCCCCCAGCCTTCCATTGAGTCGTCCGCTACTGTCAGACCTTTCGATGTTTTGTACACCTCTTACACCGTGTATCGCAGTTTATTCCTAAATACAGTTTTTATAACCTTAGCATTTGAAATTTCCATAGCTCCTCCTATTATTAAATAAAAAAATAAATATCAATTCACACTTTAGACACAAATGTGTCCAACTGGTTTAAAATTTTTTCGATTTTTTTAAAAAAATCGATATCTATGCTTTTAATTTTTCTGTACGTGTGTTCTCTAGAGATGCCTAACTTTACAGCTAATTCAGTCATTGTAAGGTCTTTGTTAATACATTTTATTTTAATCTTATCAAGCATAGTATAATCTCATCCTAGTTTGTCACAGATATTGATTAGAAGAGGAATAGAAGTTGAGAGTGGAGAAATAGGAGCATTTTGTCTTGGGGAAGAATGCTTTGTAAAGGTATTAAAAATATACGGTGGAACTCCTGTTCTTAGGAGTTTAAATCTTTCATATGAAGATATAGAAGTTACAGAAGAAGATGAGTTTTTTACAATCGGAAAGGTAATAGAGTGTAAAATAAAGTTTTAAGGATGGCTAAGGGGGAAGGATATTAATGGACGATAAATTAAAACATTTAACGAAGGAAGAAATTGATGAAGTAATATTTTTCTATGAAGAAGGGAATCTTAAAGTATCTGAAATTTAATATAAGGAGCTAATTATATGGTTGAAGCTATTATGTTCTTGGTGAGATGGATACAATAGTAAGAGAGGGAAACCTAGGCATTTTTTCATATAATGGTCAATGCATTATTAGGAAATTAAAAATAGAAGGGAAAAATCCTGTTTTAGAAGCTTTTAATGAGAATTATTCAGATATTTATATAGATGAAAAAGATGAATTTTATATTCTTGCAAGAGTTGTAGAAGCCGGAAGAGATCTTTGAAAAAAATCTTGCCAAGATAGGCTGGAAATCTATAGAAAGGGTAGAAAAAGATCAGCTGTAGAAAAAGATAAATTTTGACTGGGATAATATGCAGAAATTCATAAAAGATAAAATACCGTCAAAAGAGGGATATATAGCATTAGAAATAGAAAATTGTTGTGTAAAGAAGGCTAATAAGCAGAACTAAAATTTTTATGTATTTTTAAAGATATTATATTAGGTGGATCTCCTAAAACAAATCACCACTGTAATATCTCTATGAATACATAAAAAAGGCTCTTAAATTATTCAAGAACCTTCTTTATACAATGGTTGTAATGACTTCCCTTGGGGAGGGAGCAACATTAAATTAATACTACAATACTCATTACATATATATATTATAGTTGTTTAGAGAATAAAACAACTTAAATGTTATCGCTTTTGATTAAGTTTCTTAATGGTATTAATTAAATTAAGTAGATAAGGAGGGGATATGATAGGGCTATATAGAGATAAATTAGAGAGGATAGGAATAGATAAATTACTCCTCTCTGGAATAAAAATAGAAACAGATAAAAAATCACTGTTTACTGAAGGTCAGGGATGGGTTGAGGAAAAGTTTGAGATAAAAGAAGAACTCTTCAGCATAGAGAAGACTATTAAGTTATATGAAAGTGGAGAAGTAAGAGAGAGATAAATATAAACCTGGATATAACATTTGAAGTGATCAGTCTAAGAGTGTTTATCGATGAAATAGAAAACCTTCATATGGATAAATTAAACAATAAATTCGTAGTAGATGGAATTAATTACCTGGATGAGGATGATTTTCTATAAAAAGTAAGAAGCTCCCGTAAAGTCAACGAGAGCTTCTTACTAAAGATGTGGTATTAATATCTAGTCTAAGAAATATTAATACATTAATGTTATTACTATAAAAAATACAAAAAGTCAAAAAAAATGTACAAAAAGTCAAAAAAATAGAAGTTCTTAAATGAACGCGCAAAAAAATTACTTAGAAGTAGGAGTAAAAAAAGTAACTACTCCTAAGGGAGATGTAGATCTCCATAAACATAAAGATGCAGAAAACAGACCAACTACAGTGCCGGTATAATATACAGTGCATAATAAAAGCCTTGACTTCGCAAGTCAAGGCTTTTAGAAGGTAGATAATATGAAAACCAAAAGGTCTTCTTATTTAGAGTATTCATCATAGATTACAAAAAGTCAAATATTATAGAAATCGGACTTTGACAATTTAATATCTGAGGTCACAAAATTAAAAAAATCTATACATAAAAAAACTTTTTTATCAATATTTGCGTCTAGTATTAAGACTTAATGAAAAACAGATAAATAAGACTAACTATATGAAGTCAAGTAAAAAAAGTTGATTTTTTTAGAGTTTCGTTTTTTAAAAAATCACATTACAAAAAAAGGTAGTGAAATTTTAAATTTTTTTAAAATTAGCTACATATAAATGTTTCTTCTGTATTTAATAAATGAAATATAACTCTTAATAATTTTTTAGCTGTATGACTCATAGCTACTAAATGGTGTTTTCCCTGTGATCTCTTTAAAGATAGGTATTCTTTGAAAACTGGGACTCTCATACTTACTGTTCTAGCTGCCTGTAATAGAGCCCAGCGTAAATATTTAGATCCTCTTTTGACCATTCTAGCCATAGTTGCAGTATAGTTTCCTGATTGATGAGTTGAAGGTTCTAATCCTGCGAAAGCTAATAGTTTTCCAGAGTTTGAAAAGTTTTTAACATTTCCAATCTCAGATAAGATAATGCTAGCTAAAACATAGGATATCCCTGGAATTGTTAATAACGGTGTATTCGTTGCCGTCACAGCTTTTTCAATTTTCTTATCTAAAAGATCTATTTCATATTGAATATTTTGAATTAATCTTATAGTTTGTTGTAGTTCAAAACCGATTGTCCACTCGCTTGTACCAATAGAATTAGCTGCAAGAACTTTGATTTCTTTAGCCTTTTCTTTAGTATAATGTCCTTTAGAATTTTTAGATAAGATATTTGTTAATTTGGTCAAATGGGCTTTTGAAATATCTTCTACTGTAGGAAACTTTAATAATAAAGCATAGGAAGACTTTTGATGTATTGACCAAACCACACTGCTTAGCTCAGGAAAAGCAATATCTAATATTCTTGTTACAGATATTTTATATTTCCCGCGATGACCTATC
>JAUXGP010000128.1 GCA_030621995.1 Psychrilyobacter sp. | reverse complement strand
ATATACCATAATAGACTCCCCGCTTACCCTTCCTATAGATTTTTCCAGTGGAATACTCTCGGTATTTGAATAGAAAGCATCTCTGGGAGATACCACTAATTCCGGGCTTTTAAGTTCGTTAAAATCTATCAACTGATTATCACCCTTATGATCTTTCGCCATCTCTTTGAGTGCATCTATAAGTTTTTGATAATCTCCCCAAGTATCTCCTATACTGGCTATCCCAAGTATATTGTGGGTGTCAGCTAACTCCATCTGAATATTATATTTTTCCCTCAAGATATCATAACCTTCAAATCCAGTAAGCCCCAAACCATGGAGGTTGATCCCTATCTTGGTCTCGTCAAAATCATAGAGTTTATCAGATAATATTGATTTAAAGCATCTTACCCCTGAGATAGAATTTAATTTCTCTCTAAATTTAGAAATCATATCTAAAAGGTTCGTAAAGATCTCCTCCCCTTCCGTCACCAAAGTTTTTCTAGCCACGTCTAAGCTTGTCATCAAAAGGTAAGAAGCACTGGTAGTCTGGGTCAAGTTTAACATCTTCTTTACCCTCTGCTGCTCTATAAGACCATGATTTAAGAGGAGTACCGAACTCTGAGTAAGGGATCCACCTGTTTTATGGATACTTACAGCTGACATATCTGCTCCCAAAGCCATGGCATTTTTAGGAAACTTATCATGAAATGGAAAGTGTGCTCCGTGAGCTTCATCCACCAATACAATTATTCTGTTTTTGCGGCAAAATTTTATAATTTCCTCCAGATCAGATACAGCTCCATAATATGTCGGATTGATGATAAATACTGCCTTGATATCCGGATCTTTAATCACGGCTTCTTTTATTTTTTCTATATTTATCCCTAAACTTATCCCCAAAATTTCATCCACTTCAGGATCGATATAGACCGGAGTAGCTCCACTCAGAATAAGTGCGTTGATAGCACTTTTATGAACATTCCTGGGCAGGATTATTTTATCCCCTGGATTGCAGGCACTCATAACCATTGTCTGTATCCCGGAAGTCGTTCCATTGACAAGAAAAAAAGCTTCATCTGCGTGATAGGCACGAGCCATTAATTGGTGGGCTTCCCTTATTACCCCGGTTGGGTTATTTAATATGTCCAGCTCCTTCATGGAATTGGTGTCTAATTCTATTATTTTATGACCTATATAGTCCGAAAATTCATTTTGAAACCTTTTTTTATGTCCCGGAACATCAAAAGATACTACCTCAGCTTTATGATAGTTTTTTAATGCATCAAAGAGTGGTGTCTTTTTTTGCATGGCCCCCCCTATATTCAAAGTTTACTAATACTAAACTTTTTTCTGAAAAAATAATTGATCTATCAAAATTTTGATAGAGCAATATTTTAAAAAATTCTTTTCGATAATTAAAAATTTAGAGATCTCATTTTTCCAATCTTTTATGTTTTATATAACGCGTTTTAAAAAACAGTATTACTAAACTTTTTTCATTATATTGTATAAAAAAAACAAACCTTTGTCAATTTATTTTTTTCTGGTAAAACAAAAAAAATCATAGATAAATATGATTATCTACGATTTTTTTAATTTATTTATTGAGTCAAAATTTCATTCCAAACTTCACTTTGAGGAGCCAGAGCTTCTCCTAAATCTTTCATAAGGTAAGCATCTTTCAGATCTTCTATATCGTAAACCGGGATAGTTTCCCTTATCTTATCCGCTCCCATATTAATCGATGGAGTTTCTAAATAATCTACAATTTTTACATACACTTCCGGCCTGTATATATAATTTATAAATTTGTGAGCATTTTCAACATTTTTAGCTCCCTTTAATATAACCATACTATCTATATACATCTGAGCTCCATTTTCCGGGATAAAGAACACCATATTTTCTGCTTGTTCATCGGTCATATGAGCAACTATATTTTCATAGTAACCATGCACCACCAAATATTCTCCATTTGTGAAGCCCTTTCCAAAACTCTCACTATCAAATTTTAAGATATTTTTCTTCCATCCTAAGATTATGTTTTTAGCATCTGCTAAATCTTGTGGATCTGATGATTCAGGTGAATGTCCTGCAATAATCAATGCACTGGACATAACCTCTCTCATATCATCTAAAAGAGTCATCTTCCCCCTTAAGTCTTCCCTGTTATAGATCTCAAAGGACCTGTCAAAATCTTTTATATATCTTGTATTTACAGCTATCCCGGTAGCGCCTACAGAATACGGGATGATATAATCATGATTTTTATCAAAATTAATCTTGGATGCAATCTCCTCATTTAATTCCTTTAAATTGGAAACTTTAGACTTATCTATTTTTTCCAGCATCCCCTGTTTCATCATAATTTCAGCATAGTCAGTGGATGGAACAGTTATATCGTAGCCATCTCCTCCAGCTTTGATCTTAGCATACATCTCCTCGTTGGAAGAATAATAATCAGTGATAACTTTTATCCCTGTTTCAGTTTCAAAATCGGTGATTACTTCATCCGGAATATAATCCGACCAGTTAAACAGATACAGCTCATTTTTTTGTTCATTTTTTCCGCATCCTACTAAGACCAATAACATTAATATAAATATAATACTTTTTTTCATTTATCTCCTCCTTCTTTTTAACTCCTCCTTCTTATGGTTTCTCGATTGACGAGTACGACAACAAGGAAAGAGTCTTAGACCATATATTTTTGTATTTTTTTCGTCGACATAGCCAGTGCTACGGTTCCTGCAATCAATATAACCGAAAGTGCATTGATAACCGGTGAAACCCCGAACTTAATCATTGAATAGATATGCAGCGGCAGGGTAGACGATCCCGGTCCTGCGACAAAGAACGTTATTACAAAATCATCCAATGACAGTGTAATAGACATCAATAGTCCGGATATTATCCCCGGCATAAGGTTAGGCAGTATTACCCTGGTAAGGGCTTGTTTTTCAGTGGCTCCAAGAACATATGCCGCTTCCACTATGGAATAATCAAAATCATGCAGTCTGGATAACACGATAAACAGTACAAAGGGAATATTGAATGTTGTGTGAGCCAAAAATATACTGAGCAGCCCCAATTTAAACTTTATACTGGTAAATAAAATTAACAACGATACTCCCATTATTATATCCGGTAACACCAGGGGCAGGTAGGAGATAACCTGCAGGTATTTTTTATATTTAAAACTATACCACTGCAGTGATATCGCTCCCAAAGTACCTATTGCTGTGGATATAACAGCTGAAGTAAGTGCAATTAATATACTATATTTAAACGATGTCCACAGTCTTGCAGAATGATTGAACAGTTCATCGTACCACTTTAGGGAAAATCCATCCCAAGCCACTCCCTGACCCGAATTAAAGGATTGAACGATAAGAACTACCAGGGGAAGGTATAAAAATACTATGGTCAGCATAAACATATTCAGTGAAAATCTTTTTTTATTCATCTCTATGCTTTCCCTCCCTTGTGACCCTTGTCATATTTTGATAAAACAAGAATAAAAACAACTGTTATTATTGTTAAAATTGTTGAAATAGCTGCCGCTTTGGGCCAATTCCTGGTAATTGTGAGCTCCCTGGCTATGATGTTTCCCAGCATTTGAGAACTATTCCCTCCTACTAATTTTGGAATAGCATAGGATCCCAATGCAGGAATAAATGTAAACAATACAGCAGTTATTATCCCGGGTTTTATATTGGGTAAAAACACCTTAGTATAAGCTTTCATCTTACCAGCTCCTAAATCCCTGGCTGCATCGATCATTGCAAAATCAAATTTTTCTATCGCCGAATACAGGGGCAGTATTGCATAGGGCAGGTAGGTATACACACTCACCAGAATCACTGCAAACTTATTGTATATAAACTGGTGGGGCTCCCACCCAAACCTCATCAAAAGATTATTTAATAAACCATTGTTTCCCAGGAGAGCTATCCAGGAATAGATCCTTATCAAAAAATTTGTCCAAAACGGAACTATTATTAAAAATAATAAAAAGTTTTTATACTTGGATGCAGCTATATAGAGAGCCACCGGTATAGCTGTTAAAACTGTAATTACAGTAGCAATTACAGATATTTCCACTGTATTCCATACCACCTTCAAAAAATATGAACTGGTAAAAAAGTTATATCCGTCTGCAGAAAATATCCATTCCACTCCTCCATACAGTCCTTTTTTCAAAAAACTATAGACTATAACTATTAGTGTAGGAGCTACAAATAACAGAGTCAGCCAAAGGGTGATGGGAGCCGAGTAGACCAAACCACTTCTTTGATTTTTCATCTACATCACCTCTAGGAGGAAACTGTCGGCAGAATCCCAAATAACATAAACTTCATCCTTCCAATGGATAGTTTCTGCATCTTCTTCAAAGAAATCCACATGCTGCTTGAATGCACTGAATAACTTATCTCCTACAGTTACAAAAAACTTACTTTGGAACCCTGAATAGATCATCTCCTCAATGGTTCCCTTAAATATATTGTCGTTGTCATCTAAATACCTGGGTTTAGATTTTGAAATCTTGACTTTTTCAGGTCTGATAGTCAATTTCACATAATTCCCCACCACTACTTCCTTGTCTAATTCAAACTTGATCCTGCCATAGTTGGCAGATTCCAGGTATCCGAACTCCTCTTCTACCTCTACAACCTCCCCTTCTATAAAGTTGGTTTCACCTATAAAGTCAGCTACATATGCATTAGCCGGACTTTCATAGATCTCATTGGGAGTTCCAATCTGGAGTACTTCACCATCTTTCATCACTGCGATCCTGTCAGATACACTGAGTGCTTCCTGCTGGTCATGGGTAACAAATACAAAGGTGATTCCAACTTCCTCGTGGATATTATCCAGCTCTATCAACATATGCTGTCTGAGTTTGGCATCCAGTGCAGACAGTGGTTCATCCAGGAGCAGAACCTTTGGTTTATTGATCAGTGCACGGGCTATGGCTACCCTTTGTTTTTGCCCTCCTGAAAGTTGAAATGAATATTTATTTGCGTGTTCGGATAATTTTACCATCTCTAAATATTTTTTTACTTCTCTGTCTATCTCTGTATCTTTTATTTTTTTTAACCGTAATGGAAATGCTATATTTTCATAGATGGTCAGATGAGGAAATAGTGCATAGGTTTGAAATATTGTATTAACATCTCTCTTATCTGGGCTTAGATGGGTAATATCCTCCTTCCCCAGATAGATAGTTCCGCCATCAGCTTCTATAAATCCCGCTATCATCCTGAGAAGGGTGGTTTTCCCGCATCCAGATCCTCCTAAGATAGAAAAAAACTCCCCGCCTTTAATTTCAAAACTAATATTTTTTAATACTTCTACTCCGTCAAAAGACTTAGATATAGAATCAATTTTTATATTTCCCTGTTTCATAAAACTTCTCCTTAGCTATATAAATTTTAACTGTATTAATTTCAGT
>JAUXGP010000084.1 GCA_030621995.1 Psychrilyobacter sp. | reverse complement strand
CCCTTACATTTTTATATTTATTGAATATTGCGATATTTGTTACTTAATTGTCTCTATTCCCATCTATTCCCCAGATACTTTACACCGCTGTTTTCGGTCTCAAAGTATTCTTTTAACTCTTTTTTTGTATTTGGATATAAGGTAATATTTTCTAAATCTGATTTTTTTATATATTCCACACCTATTAAGTTACTGCCGTCTAATCCGACTTCTAGATTTCCGCTTATATACGAAACTTTAAAATAGATATTTACAATGTGACGGCCGCCATTAGGAGCTATCCCTTCAGATATAAAGATCATGTCTTCTACCTCCACATCCAGGTTGCACTCTTCCAGAAACTCCCTTTTAAGAGCAGTCCTAAAGTCTTCACCGTGATCTACCCCACCGCCAGGCAGGAGGTAGTATTCATTCTTGTTTTTTATATGTTTAACTAAAAGTAATTCATCGTTTTTTTCTAAGATTCCACAAACTCTAATTCTGATACTCTTCATTCTCTAAATCACTCACCTTTTCAAGTATTTTTTGATATTTTTTGACATCTTCAGGCTTGTTATTGTGGATTGCTATCTCTTTTTTCAAATTTAAAACATCCAAATCGTATTTATAGGCATCTGTTAATAATTTCAGGTATAGTTCGGTATCATTTATTTTGCCTACTTCAAAACTTCGTTTAGCTATCTCTAACATTACACGGTTATTTTTTTCCCTTGCAAGGTATGTTTTTAAAGCTTTAAAAGCTCCATCATAGTCATTAAAAACATCGATTAAAAATCTGGAATATGTGATCACTGCATCTGGATTATTTTTTTTAACTTCATATACCTGATAGATAAATGGATAGATCTCATTGGTTCTGTTTGTTTTTTGTAAAATTTCTACATATTTATCTACAAAGGTATAGTCCTCAATCTCTATCAGGTTTAAAACTTTGGTAAAGTTGAGGTAAGCATCTTCATATTTTTTTTCATCATAGGCAATATATCCCTTTAACAGGTATATTTTAAAATCTATACTATCGGATGAAATTTGTGATAGATAGTGCCGGCTTTCCTCTAATTTTCCCATCTTATAGGATAAAATAGCCATATTGGATAGTGTTATCTGATCCTTGGGATCTGATTTTATAGCTTCTAAATAATATTTTTCAGCTATCTCATAATCGCCTAATTGAGCATAGGCTAATCCCATCTCCCTGAGAAGGGTAGGGTCTTTTTTGTCAATCTCATAAAAATCTTTATATTCATTTATGGCTTTGGTATAATTACCGCTTTTACTATAATTCATCCCTCTGATCAGAGAGTGTTCCTTCTTTTTCTTTTGGTCTGCCGAGGTACAGCCTATAAGTAGAAGTAAACCTATAATTAACAATATTTTTTTCATATAATACTCCTAATTTTCTAATTTTTAATGATCTTTGGAACGATTGCTCCACCAGAAATTATTAATTTGACAGCGTCTTCAATTTTGATATCTAATTCCTTTACATTATCTGCTTCTACCATTATAAACATTCCGGAAGTAGGATTAGGAGAGGTAGGTATAAAGATGTTGAGCAGTTTTTTACCTCCTAAGATATCTTCAAAAAGTTTATTTTCTCTGTTAGTTAAAAACCCCAGACTATAGATCCCCTTCCTGGGATATTCTATCATAACTACTTTTTGATAAGCCTTTGTGTTTGAAGTAAACATCAGGTGCCTAATCTGCAAAATAGTGGTGTATATAGGTTTTACTAAAGGGATATTAGAAAATAACAGATCTATTTTTTTTGCTATTCTTTTACCTATTACATTTCTCATGGCAAGACCTGTAATGATAATCGTTAATATAATAATAATTATAGCAACTATATAAACCAGTACCTGTGTTGTAAATTTAGAATAAAACTCATATTTTAATAGGTATGAGGTCATCTCTTTTACAAAAATATTCTGGCTTAAATAATTATTTAAAAATTTAAATATCCATGACATTATGTTGATTGTTATTAATACCGGTAAAACAGTGATTAATCCTGTTGCAAATAAACTTTTTATTCTTTTCATTTTTTTTCCTCACTTATCTCTATAAGAATTTTGACTACTCTCATTTTATCGATTTCTAAAACTTTCATTTTAATACCTTCTAACTCCACTACATCTTCTACCTCTGCTACCCGGCCCAATATATCTAAGATATATCCGCCGAGACTTTCATAATCTTCTGATTCAGGGATATTTAACTCCAATTCTTTATTTAAATCTTCAATATTTATCCGTGCATCAACTCTATATTTTGATTCACCTATTTTTTCAATTTCATCCTCTTCATGAAGGTCATACTCATCTTTTATCTCGCCGATTATCTCCTCAATGAGATCTTCAATAGTGGCCAATCCGACTGTTCCGCCATATTCATCCAGGACAATGGCCATATGAACTTGTTTACTTCTAAATTCATTCAGGATCTCCACTATAGACTTTGTATCAGGTACGAAATATGCCTCCCTCAATACATTTTTTATAGGGATATCTGTAGTTCCTTTTTTAGCTAATATCATGAGATCCTTAACATAGAGGATTCCTAATATTTCATCTAAATCTTCCCCATATACAGGTATTCTGGAGTAACCGCTCTGTATAATATCATCCCAAACCTCATCGATTGTAGATTCAGCATCTAACATAAAAATAGAGGTTCTGGGAGTCATGACCTCCTTTGCAGTAGTATCACCAAACTCTATAATAGAGTGGATCATCTCCCTCTCTTCCTCTTCGATTATCCCTTCAGCTTCACCTACATTGATATAGGATTTGATCTCTTCCTCAGTTATCATGAGGTTTTCATGTTTGATATCTACTCCCATCATCCTGCTGATGATCTTAGTGATAAACATCAATAATTTTATGATAGGTAATGCAATAATACTCAGGACATAGATAGGTCCTATGACAATTCCCGATATTTTTTTTGAGTATGTTTTGGCAACTATTTTAGGAGTTATCTCCCCAAATATCAAGACTACAACTGTCATAGATATAGTAGCTACGGCTACTGCGTTCCCGGATTTAGACCCCATTATTTGTAAAGTCACTACGGTTGCAATAGATGAAGCTAAGATATTTACAATATTATTTCCTAAAAGTATTGCCGTTAAGATTTCATTAGGTTTAGTTAACCATTTTTTTAACAATTTTGCTGTTTTAGGATTAGTATTTTCAATCTCTTCCAGATCCATACTTTTAAATGCAGTAAGAGCTGTTTCAGAAGCTGAAAATAATCCCGATAAAATAATTAATACCACCAATAAAATAAGTTGACTATAAATTTCCAACGTTTTTTTTACACCATCCTTTTTTTCTATTTAAAACATTTATTAATTAAATCCGTTTTTGTTATGATACCCTCCATAGAATCCTCTTCTACAACAAGGGCATAGTTATATTTTTGTTCTACTATCTGAGTAACTACACCGGCTAGATCATCAGATTTTTTTACGACTAAATAATCTGTAGACATGATGTCTTTTGCAACATATCCTGATAATTTTTGCAATTTTTTCTTAAACTCTTTATTTCCTGGAAGAGTTATAAGCAGATCCCAAAAGGCAAGTACCGGAGGGAGGGGAGCAGTTTCTTGTCTTACCAAAATATCATCCCTTGTAACCACTCCTACTAGTTGTCCATTATCGATTACAGGAAGTTTACCCACACCTTTTTCTGTCATTATCTTTAAGATCTTATCAAAAGTCAGGCTGGCCTCTATTGTTATTAAATCTGTATTCATCACATCACGCACTTGTTTCATAATAAATCACCCCTATTTATTTTAAATAATTTTATCATAAATATACATTTATCTCAAATTTTAGAAGACTAAAAATAATTTTTATTAGTTTCCTATTTACCTATAATCTCTGTCTTTTCAAAGAAATTAATTATTTCCCTTTTAGCACTTGTTGCAGAATCAGAAGTATGTACGACATTTTGAGTCAGGTCAAAAGCATAATCACCCCTTATTGTACCACAGTCAGCCTCCTTTGGGTTAGTTTTTCCTGCAAAATTACGGATAATTTCTACAATTCCTTCCCCTTCCAAAACCATAGCTACAACAGGTCCAGAGGTAATGAATTTGATCAGCTCCTCATAGAATTTTTTCCCCCGATGTTCCTGATAATGGACTTCTGCCAGCTCCTTTGTTATTTGCAGCATCTTCATGGCGACTATTTTTAATCCTTTTTTTTCCAGTTTAACCAATATATCTCCTACTAACCTTCTTTTGACACCGTCTGGCTTAATCATTAAAAATGTCTGCTCCGGCATATTTCATCACCCCTTGTAATAAATATACTAAAACTACTGTCTTTTCCTTTTTACAGCCTTTTTTTGACCTCACGTTGCTTTTTTTATTTTATCACCAGATCTATATCTTTTTCATGGCCTTTAAACAACCTTTTAAAAAACATATTCATAAACCTTATGTTGTCTACCTCTGTGAGGACAAAAACATTATCTTTTCTCTTATAAAATCCTTGTACATCGATCATAGACTGACCTATGGCATTCCCCTCTACTACCATCTCTAAGTTACTGTGGAATCCATCTGCCAAAGTATTATCTATAAAGTATGCCATAGCCAGCGGGTCATTTATCACACAGCCCAAAGTTCTCTCCTGTTCCCAGTGGAAATCTACATAAAATTCTGTGATATCGTAGATAAAATTGGATACAGGGGTATCTATAGATTTTAGGAGTTGACGATAATTTGGTGTCAGAACACATTTTCTTGTAACATCCAGACCAACCATGGTAATAGGTTTATCGTAGTTATCATATACTATCTGTACTGCATGGGGATCTACCCAGTAATTAAATTCGGCTACCTGGGAACAATTCCCATGACTTTTATACGCTCCTCCCATGGAGGTTATAGATAAAAATTTATTGAAAGATTCTTTATCCTTTTGCACTGCACGAGCAAGATTTATCATAGGCCCGATGGTGATAAGGTGGCAGTCATTGGAGTTAGCCAGCAAAAAATCTATTGCTCCCTCTTTTATTAATCTATGATTTTCATTTCTTTTAACCACTATCTTACCCAGACCGCCCTCTCCGTGGGTTTCTTCAGCTGTTTCTAATTCTCTGACTAAAGGTCTGGACTCTCCTAGATATACCGGGATGTCCAGCCTTCCTCCGACCTCCAATACTTTAATGGCATTGACTGCACATTTCATAGCATCTACATTTCCACCGACTACAGTTATTCCTATCAGGTCTACTTCCTCGGAATTTATGGCCAGTAATATAGCCAGACTGTCATCTATTCCCGGATCACAATCAATTATGATTTTTTTCTTTTTTCCTTTCATTTGTCTCCTCCAACTATATGTTTTAAATTTTAATATATTCTTCTAGTTTTTTTCTATCCAAAATTTTGATGATTTTATTTTCTCTGATTATTAATTTTTGTTCCTCTAATTTTTTTATAGCACTATATAAACTCTTTCGATCAATACTGAGTATTTCACTGAGAAAGGACATATTTTTAAATCTAAACTTATTCTCTGTGGAATAGGTTAGTATATTGTGTGCTAAAAATTTATTTACTCCCATAAAGTGTAAGATAGAAATATCCCATACAAATTTATGCAGTTTTTCACAGTGAAGTTTTAATAGAAAAATTTTAAATTTATCATTTTTAATCAATTCCATTCCAACTTCCAATGGAATTTCTAAAAGTTTTGTTTTATCTCTTATGGTATAAAAGTCCACCTCTCCTGCATTTCCAAAGAGTAATTTTTTTTCTCCAATGATATTGAAGTTATGCAGTAAGCTGTAGTTTAAATCAACCCCATCCTGAGTCGTTTGTTTTATCTGGATGATCCCTTCAATAAGAAAAAAAATAGAATTCAATTCTTTTTCTGAATAATGAAAAAATTCTCCAGATGACAGATTCAATATTTTTAATCTGTTCAAGTATTTTTGAGGAATAAAATCTTTTAGTGGAGTTTCCTCTATAATTTTAATGATCTTTTCCATCTTTCCCATCTTTCCCTCCCCCCCTTATTTACAGTATACCCCACAATCATCAAAAACTGTAGAATATTCTACAGTTTTATCTGAAGTTTGTCTATATACTTTGCTGAGCATCTGATATTTCATAATAAATTTATCTGCAGAAGGGATGCTTTTATGAAAGTTTGAATGTTATTTTTATATAAATTAAAATTTTAAGGAGAATTATATTATGAACAAAGAATGGATACTTAAAGAGGAAAAAATACCGAGAGCACTGCTTAAATTATCACTCCCTGCCATAGTTGGGATTTTGATATCTGCCATATATAATGTAGTGGATACACTATTTGTTGGGATGTTAAATGATACCCGTGCAATAGGAGCCATTGCTATCTCCTACCCTTTATTTATGATGATAGCAGCCTTAGGACAGATGATTGGGGTTGGTGGAGGGAGTATGATCTCCAGATTCCTGGGAGCTCAAGATAAAAAAAGTGCAAATATCACATTTAATATATCAATAGTCTTAGGGATCGTTCTTTCAGTAGTCGCGACTATTTTTGGTGTGATATATTTGGAATGGATATTAAAAAGTTTAGGAGCGACTCCTACAATCCTGCCCTACGCAAAGACATATACATTGATTATCATTTTAGGTACTTTTTTCACCATCATTAATATGGTTTTAAATAATAGTATTAGAGCAGAGGGAAACAGTAAATATAGTATGTATGCCATAGGGTTGGGAGCAGTTTTAAATATTGTTTTAGATCCGATCTTTATCTTTGTTTTAGATTTTGGAATAAAGGGAGCTGCCATTGCTACGGTCATTGCACAGTTTATCTCTACTTTATTTTTATTTAAATATTATTTTTCAAAATTCAGTCTTTTAAAGCTATCTTTTAACAAACTTTCATTTAAAAAATCTATCTTTTATAGTATTTTAATTGTAGGATTACCATCATTTTCCAGACAAGTTTTAGTAAGTATATCCATGGCGGTGTACAACAATGCATTGGAAGTTTATGGAGATACAGCCATTGCTGCTGGAGGGATTGCCATGCGTGTCGTTTCTATTATTATGTTTACACTCTTTGGGTTTGCTCAAGGGTTCCAACCTTTGGTAGCTTATAGCTATGGTCGGAAAAATTATTCACGTATAATAGAAGCTTTCAGACTATCCCTTATAT
>JAUXGP010000185.1 GCA_030621995.1 Psychrilyobacter sp. | reverse complement strand
ATTTAAAAGTTAAATATTAATTAATTTTAATCTTAATAATCGATATTGTTTTTATAAAAATAAAAAAACTACTCAATCGAGTAGTTTTTTAATGATTTTTATAATGCTGCTTTTGCAGTTTCTGCTAATTTAGCAAATTCTGCTGCGTTGTTTACAGCTAAGTCAGCTAAGACTTTTCTGTCTAAAACAATTCCAGCTTTCTTTAATCCATTCATGAATTTAGAATAAGTTACTTCGTTTAATCTCGCTGCTGCGTTGATTCTTATGATCCATAATTGTCTCATTTTTCTCTTTCTAACTTTTCTATCTCTAGTAGAGAAAGCTTCTGCTCTCATTACAGCTTGGTTAGCTTGCTTGAATACGTCTCCAGAGGCACCTCTGAATCCTTTAGCTCTCTTTAATATTTTCTTATGTCTTTTTCTTCTAATAACACCAGTTTTTACTCTTGACATTGCTTGTTCCTCCTATCTCAAAAATTTGCTTAACATCTATTTAAAGATTGTAATTATCTTCCAACACCTGTAGGTAATAATCTTACCATCATTCTAGCTGCACCTTTAGGTAATACCATATCTTTGTTTAAAGATCTCTTTCTTTTAGTCTTTTTCTTAGTTAAGATATGACTCATCCCAGATTTCTTTGTGATATATTTCCCTGTTCCAGTTACTTTTACTCTCTTAGCAGTTCCCTTATGAGTTTTCATTTTAGGCATAATAAATATCCTCCTTTCAATTTTATGTTTATTTTTTTAATGGTGATAACATGATAAACTTTTGCGGTCCACCATACTTTTTATCAACAATAGCTTCATCTTTAAAGATTTCAGCTACTTCATCAAGTTTTTTTATTCCCAGTGCAGCATGCATTCTCTCTCTACCAAATAACATAAGACTAGCTTTTACTTTGTGTTCTTTTTCAATGAACTTTCTAATCTTTCCTATTTTAGTTTCAAAATCATGTACATCTATTCTAGCTTTAAACTTAATTTCTTTAACTACAACTTGCTTTTGGTTTTTCTTAGCTTCCTTAGCTTTTCTAGCTTGCTCATACTTATACTTTCCGTAGTCCATAATCTTACATACAGGTGGTTTAGCTGTAGGTGAAACTTCTACTAAATCAAGCTTCTTGTCTATTGCAATACTTAATGCTTCTCTAGAAGTCATTACTCCTAATTGCTCTCCATCATCCGATATTACCCTCACTTCTCTAGCTCTAATTCTTTCATTGATTCTAGTTTTGTTAGAAATAATAGTCACCTCCAAAATTATATAAAAAAAACAGGACATGATAACACGCCCTGTAAAAGTTATTTCTTAAATTAAACATCCATTTAATTTATAAATTCTTTACATTCTTAATTCGTAACCTAATGCATCTAACATGATCCTAAGATCTAAACTTTTTGTTTAATGATGATAAGGTGAGAAACGGGCGTCTCTTCTTTTTCTTATATATTTAATTTTTATTTTACAAGACATAATATCACAAAAAAGATATAATGTCAACTATTTTTATGGCGCACCTAAGAGGAGTCGAACCCCTAACCTTCTGGTCCGTAGCCAGACGCTCTATCCAATTGAGCTATAGGTACATTTTTTTACTTAATAACAGATAAAAAAAAAGCGGTTACAACCGGCTTATTTTTTTATATGGCGGAGAATGAGGGATTTGAACCCTCGGTACCCGGTAAAGGGTACACTCCCTTAGCAGGGGAGCGGATTCGACCACTCTCCCAATTCTCCGTGTATGGCGATGAGACTGGGACTCGAACCCAGACCCCTTGCGGGTTCACCGGTTTTCAAGACCGGCTCCTTAGCCAGTTCGGACATCTCACCACTCGACAAGGACTATACTATCATATATATATATGATGGTCAACACTTTTTTCACCTTTTTTTATAAAATTCATATTTCTCTCTATTTTTAAAACTAAAACGATATAAAATCTAACAACTATGAAGACAATATATACTTTTATAGAGTCAGCCGGCCTTTCAATGATAAAATACATTATTAAAATAAATAAAAAAATGATTTTTGAAGCAAAGATCTCCAAGGCTCTGTTAAACTTGTCTCTTGATGGGATATACATAGAAAATGAACGGGGAGAAATTCTTGAATGCAATCAAAGCGGGCATGAGATGTTTGGATATACTAAAAAGGAGATGCTAGAGCTCAGCATAAGGGATCTGGTTCCCAAAGAGTTTGCTGAGGGGATTCCTGAAATCATCCCGGATGATATGGCCACAGGAGATATGTATTTAGAGAGGGTCAATAAGAAAAAAAATGGAGAACTCTTCCCCACAGAAATAAATTCAAAATATATTCATATAAATGGTAAAAAAAGACTTATTGTATTTGTAAGAAATATAACCGTAAGAAAGCAGATGGAAAACGACCTAAGGGAGATATCTATAAGGGATGAACTTACAAAAACCTACAACAGGAGATATATAATGAAAAAATTGGAAGATGAATTTTTCTTGTCCCAGATAAAAAATACTGCTTTTTCCATCGCATTGCTTGATATTGATAATTTTAAAGGAGTGAATGATAATTTTGGGCATCTTTTCGGGGATGAAGTTCTCATAAAATTTTCAAATACGATAAAAAAAAATCTAAGAAAAACAGATTACCTTGGAAGGATAGGAGGAGAGGAATTTATAATTATTTTCTCCAATACATTTCTGACTGAAGGGTATAATATTCTTTTCAGGATAAAGGAAAAATTGAATTCAATACCATGGGGGAAAAATGATTTTTCCGTGACCTTCAGTGCCGGTTTATTTGAGGTCACTCATGAAAATATAGATAAACAGAGCAGTGAAAGGGTTATAAAGCTAATTGATGACCTCATGTATAAAGCCAAAAAGTGTGGTAAGAACTGTATAATTACTCCCCATGGTATCAACTTATAAAAAGCTATTTATTAGATATTAGCTCGGGATAGGCCTTTAGTTCAGCTAAAGCTCTACTGGATTTATTTAGTTATCTTAATGATAGTTAATGTCTCAACTTCTTTTACTGTAAATACCTTTACAGGCTTTTTAGCAACCACAGGTATGGTATTACATGAATCCCCCGAAGGCATAATCACATATCTAATACTGATTCGAAGTGGATTTAGTGAACAGACTTCTCTAATTTTAGATTTTTTAGCAATTTCAGCAGGGGCACTGGTCTATGTCGGATCAACCCATCTTTTACCCAAAGCGGAACAAGAACATAAGAAATTTAGTCTGGTTGTACTAGGAGCCGGTGTTCTTGTTGCTTTCATTATTGTATTATCAAAACATAATTAGAGAATTAATTATCTTGTGTAATAATTAGTGTGAATTCAAAATAGCCTTCTAGGTCATTAGAGATATAATAATCTATTGACCAGGGAGGTTTTTTATTTATATAACTTCCACAAGGTCCTCTTTCATCTTAAAGAGCTGACTCAGCCTAAAAACCCCATAAGGTACCCAAATAATTTCACACCTCCCACAGCTAAGATCCCTCCTGCTACCGTTGCCAGAAAGTCAGCAAATTCAACCTTCCCACTTCCCTTGCTATCCCACCATTCCTTCCAGGATCCGGCTATGGTAGCCATGATAATAGCCATCAGACTGCTCCCGGTTATTAGGAGGGTTACAAAGGATATTAAAGCCCCTGCAAGTAGATGCACGATTTTATCTGCTTCTATCTTCATAAATCCTCCTTGTATAATGAATTTTAGAACTATATTTTTCACCTTAAAGCATCCTTTAACTGTCAATATCCAAGTTTTATATTAATTTTTATCTCATTGTTTTATATAATATTTTTTAGAATTTTGGGTATTATCCCCATAAATTTTTATTATTTCTATTAAAAAAATTACGTAATTTAATTTTAGCTCTATTACCTTCTTGTAGTAGAATGTTTGTAATTAAACTGTTAACTGAAAGTCTTGTAAGGTAAATAAAATCATCTTTTTCATCATGATTTAAAAAAATTCCCACCCCTTTAATATTTACAAGTAAAATGCTCTGAAGATCTTTTTTGAGAATCATTTTATATCCTTTTTCCTTTGAATTGCTCATTTCTCCATAAATTTCATTATAAAAATCTTGAGTTGTCATAATCAGTTACCTCCATTCCGT
>JAUXGP010000008.1 GCA_030621995.1 Psychrilyobacter sp. | reverse complement strand
CAGGATGGCAAAGAGCGGGGGCAGGATCGACAACCAGCCGGGCAGGCGGCGAAGCTCGGGAGTCCAGGTCGCTTCGACCTCGCCGAAATAATCCGGATCATCTCCTACCTCCATAGCTTTCCATGTATCTCCGTGGTATGAATCAGTAAAAGATATAAATCTTGTCTTCTTTTCCCCACTATTACTAAAATATTGAACTGCCATCTTTAGAGCCACTTCCACTCCTACAGATCCGCTGTCGGAAAAAAAGCAATGATTTAAATCCCCGGGAAGAATACTTGCGATTTTCTTACTGAACTCTATAACAGGTGGATGTACCAGCCCACCCAGCATCATATGAGATACCTTATCTATCTGATCTTTTATAGCATTATTTATCTCTGTATTATTATATCCATGAACTGCACACCACCAGGAAGATACCGTATCTATAAGTTTACTGCCATCTTCAGTGTATATATAAACACCTTCTCCTTTTTCTATGTGGATTGGCGGACTCATCGTCTTCATCTGTGTATACGGGAACCAAATATTTTCCAATCTATTCTACCTCCATTTATTTTTCTTAACCGAATAAAAAAGCAACGTGACGCTGCATCCAATATAATAAAAAAAACATTAGTTATTTTTTAATTTTTCATAGTGTATTGTAACATGTATATATAAATAAAAAAAGGAACCCGAGGTTCCCCTTAATTATCGTTAATCTTCTTTCGGTTCCCATACCTCAAATAAAGAAAAGCGATGCTCCTCCTACAGATATAACAGCTCCTAAAATTTCTATTGGTCTGACCCTTTCTTTGAATATCAAGATACAAAACGGAATTACTAATATAGGGCTTGTGGATGAAAGAGTCGAAACTATTCCTGCACTTGTATTTTTTAAAGCTATCAGCATCGCAGTAACTCCTATAAATGGGCCAAAAAATGATCCTATTATTAACCATTTAAAAGCTTTTTTATTTTTTATTCCGCTTTTTACTTCTCCCCATTTCCCCCTTATAGATATAAGAATTATAAAGGCTATTGTAGCTACTATTATTCTAATCTGAGTAGCCCCAATAGGGTTATATGATTCAAGACCTATTTTACTGAAAACCATCCCTAAAGCCTGCCCTAAAACTCCTCCTACAGCACACAAGATTCCCTTTATTGGATATTTTTCTTTTTTCTCTCCTTTCACACCACTCTTAAACATTACTAAAAATATTCCCCCTATGGTAAGAAGAACAGCTGTCCCTTCTTGAAAACTCAAGGTTTCCCCCAACATAATCCATGCTGAAAGAGCAGTCACTACAGGTACTGTTGTCATTATCAAAGTAGTTATACGAGCTCCTAAAAGAACAAAAGATTCAAACATAAATAAATCTCCTAAAAACATCCCTATAAAACCAGATATCCCTAAAAATGTATATTCTTTTGGACTGGCATCTACCGGAAACGGCAGTCCCCTGACATAAAAAGAAGTGATACTTAAAAAAATCATACCTTGTATAAGCCTCATAATGTTTACCGTAAGAGACCCTACTTTTTTACCAGCAACCTCAAAGGAAATAGATGCTCCTGCCATCCCTAATGCTGCTATCAATGCCATTATTTCTCCTAAATATTTAATTTTAACCCCCCCTATAACATATAGTCCATCAAATTATATTCTTCGAATGAGTTTAAAGTCAATAAAAAATAAAAAATGAAGGAAAATTAAAAAAAATCATAACATATATATCATAGATCAATTTAATGTATTTATGGTAAAGGGAGGCGGTTATGAAGATAAAATATTTGCCAATATACTGGATCAGACAATATCAGAGAGGGATAGTAGAACTCTTTGGAAAATACCGGCGATTTGCAGAACCGGGATTTCACGTTCAATTTCCTATCTTTGAGATAACCAGGGTCAGAGATGTCAGGGAACATACCATGGACATATCTCCTCAAAACGTCATAACCAAGGATAATGTGGAGATAAATGTAGATGGTATAGTGTGGGCAAGACCTCTCTTCCCTGAAGTGGAGATAAAGAAAACTTTTTATAATATAGATAGTTGGAAACTAGCGGTAATGAAGTTAGCCCAGACAAACCTCAGACAGGAATTTGGTAAACTGACTCTGGATGAAAGTCTGACGGCCAGAGGGCAGATAGCTATGGATATGCAGATATCCTTGGATAAGTTGGCCGAGGAATGGGGGATAACAGTAACCAAGGTGGAAATAAAGGTGATAGATCCTCCAGATGATATAAAAAAAGCTATGCACAAGCAAAAAACAGCTGAACAGGAGAGACGAGCCATGCGTCTTTTGGCTACAGGTAGATTTGAAGCTGCTGAACAGGATAAATTAGCTCTCATCCAGATTGCTCAAGGGAGGAGGGAGGCTAAAATAAAAGTAGCTGAAGGAAAAGCCCAGGCCATAAAACTTGTCAATGAAGCAGCCCGGCAATATTTTGTAGGGAATGCCAAGGATCTCAAGAGGTTGGAAGTAGTGGAAGAATCCTTGAAGGATAACTCTAAGATCGTTCTTACCCAGGAAGGAATAAGTCCAAATATCATTCTGGGAGACTTTACAAAAGTTGAAAAGAAAATGGAAGGAGATATACCCTCTAAGGAGAAGAAGAAAGGTCTTTCGGAGGAAATATTAAAAAGATATGATATACAAAAATAGATTTAAAAGGGGAAGTCAGACTTCCCCTTTTATTTGGAATTTTTTTACTATACTAAACTAATAGACGATGAATCCTCCAGCCTGTATAGTTTTTTTATGATATATGAAAACCCCTCTTCAACCTCGGGACATCCCAGGGTAGAAAGAAGGTCAGAAGCCTTGTCTAAGAATGCGTTGCTCATACCATATGCCTCCTCTATGGCAGAATTTTTTCTAACTTCATCTGTCAGTCCGTCAAACTCATACCCGTGGGATTTATGGGTCACTGAAAGGATCCTCTCTTTAAAGCAGGGATCTTTATCCATCAAAAGAAGGTATGGAAGGGTGATTATACCTCCGCGAATATCCTGACCGCAGACCTTTCCTGCTTTTTTTTCCGATCCTATTATATCCATAATATCATCTAGGATCTGAAAACTACATCCTATATTGAAGCCGATATGATGAAGTTTATCTATAGTTTCCTCGGCCGCTCCTGAAAGAAGACCACCCATACTGCATGAAAGAGCAAATAGAGATGCTGTTTTCTTTGATATTCGAGTCAGATAATCAGAATAATTTATATGAAAATTATATTTTTGATCCAATTGCTCTAATTCTCCTAAACAAAGAGTTTCCAATGTATCCACCATGGAGACAGAAACTTTTTCATCTTCCAGGGAGATAATATTATCTATGGCAAAAATGGAAAGAAAACCTCCTACAGAAACAGCTTTTTCCCTGCCATAAATATTCACTGTGGTTTCCTGCCCCCTCCTCATATCTCCATGATCAATTATATCGTCATGGATCAGGGACGATGTATGGAGAATTTCCAAAGAAGCCGCCGCTCGATAACACCTGCTGTCAATTGTTCCAGCCTTGGCAGAAAGGATAAGAAAAAGAGGTCTCAGTCGTTTCCCGCCTGAGTTTATCAGTCTTTTGGCTTCTTTTTGGGTAAACTCATCCCTCAGGGAATCTATAAGAACCTCAATATTTTCCTCTATCCTAATTAATTCTTTTGTATATGTCATCTTAACTCACTTCCTTTAGGAGTTTTAACAGTTCTTTCTTATAGTCATATTTCCCGCAGATAATTTTTTTAGAATAACAAAGGAGAAGTCTGTCTGTAATTTTTTTTAAAAGCTCTCTGTCTAAAGGTAAAAGATGTCTATTTAAAAGGGAGATAAAGAGATCCCCCAGGAGGAGTTTCCTGCCATCCATATCTCCGCCGGAGTTATGAAAAAAGAGTATAAGATAGGCCAGTTTAAAGGCCTCCTCTATATAATCTTTTTTCGATCTAAGGGAAACCTCCCTGATATAATCTTTCTCTATGAGATCAAAATATTTTTTAGTATTCATCCACTCCTCCTTTGATTCCAGAATGCAGGGTGCAGCTTCCAAAAAGGAAGGTTCTAAGATTTATCTCAGTAAACCCTGCTCCTTCTACGAGTACTGTGAGTTCTTCTTTGGATATAAAAGCTCCCACAGATTCATCCAGCCATCGGTATTCCCCATAGGATTTCACTAAAATTTTCCCCATAATAGGAACTATAAATCTGCAATAGGCAGATAAAACTCCTCTGAGTATGAATGGATCCGGATAGGAAGCTTCCATACAGAAGAACACTCCCCCGGGCATCAAGACACGATGTATTTCATCGAGAACTTTTTTATAATCAGATGTATTTCTGATACCAAAGGAAATAGTAACAGTATCAAAACTATTATCTTTAAAGGGAAGAAAAAGAGCATTCCCTTGAATGAACTCTATATTTTTAAGGTGGGCTGCCTTAGTCCTTTTTTCGGCTACCTGAAGCATCCTCTCACTGAAGTCAAGAGCTGTTATCTGGGAAGTTTTTAATTTATTTCCCATACCTATGGCGATATCCCCGGTACCACAACATACATCCAAAACCATCTTACTCTCCACTGGGATACTTTTAATAAGGTCTTTTTTCCAGAGTCTGTGTATTCCCAGGGTAATGATATCATTCATAAAATCATAACAAAATGAGATTTTTTGAAATACACTATGGGCTCGCCTCTCCTTATCTCTTTCAACTGACATTATAAAAATTCACTCCTTAAAATTTCTCCTAAAATGATGATCATATAAAAGGTGAAAAAAATAATTCCAGATAAAACTGAAGTCCCCATAATATTGGATCTATTTTTCATAGATATATTTTCAACTACAATAAATTTAAGTTTTTTCACAACCAATGGAATGGATACAAAGATTAAAACCATTGAAACAGGCAGGCTTTTTAAAGCAATGCTTAAAAGTATAAAAACATACATGGTTATATAGGCAAATTTCAGGATATCTATAGATCTTTCTCTGCCCATAAGGACAGGAATCGTTACCCTGCTTGCCTGATCTTTTTCTATGTCACAAAGACCATTGGTAAGGAGGATTGAGCCTATATAAATTATAAGTGGTATCGAGATCAATATAATATTTGTATCTATATATCCTGTCTGAATATAGTAAGCTAACCATGTGATAAGACCTCCCATGGTAACTCCTGAAAATAATTCCCCTAAAAATGTTTTGGATATCGGAAGCGGACCTGAAGAGTAAAGAAAAGCTACAAGAAAACCTATGATTCCAATGACAGCCACTGTAAGACCTCCGTGAAAGAGAAGATAGCTTGCAGGAAATAATGTACATATTACTAAGTAAACCATCAATTTTTTCACCTGAATAAGGGGGATATTATCAAAGACCATAATAGATCCTTCCCTGTCATATACAGTCTCCGGAGTATCCAAGCCGTCTATAAAATCAGAATAATCATTGATTACATTGGCAAAACATTGTACTCCTACTGCTGAAAGCAATACAGCTAAAAATAGATCCAACCGAAAATTGCCAGTTCGATATATTGAATAAAGTGTTCCTATAAATACCGGAATAATAGATGCCGACCAAGTTTTTGGATCAAGGATGGTAAATAGTTGTTTTTTAGTCATGATTCCTCCTGGAAATTAATATTTTATGTCTAAAGTCATCTTCTTATCCTAGCATTTATAGGAGTGTTTTACTAGACATATTATGTTTATCGATAATTTTTTTATCATCGACATCTTAGTTATTTATATATAAACAACTTGCGGGATAGAAACTAAAAAGTAGTTTCTATCCCGCAAGTTTTAATAAAAGTAAAAATTTTCATATTAATTTTTAATAAAGTCTTAATTTTATGGCAATAATTACATCCTCTTCCCCTGCAAGACTGTATCCTTCTGCTATAAGTTTTTTTACCTTATATCTATTGTGGATATATGGAAACGCCAGGTTAAAAGTCACCTTTTCTTTTTTGTCAGATATTAGATTGATTTTCATTTATCTCCTCCTTTTAGTTTCAAATCGTTTCTTTGTGTTTCTTTTGACTACATTTTATTTCATTTGGTTTCGAAAGTCAAGAAAAATTTAATTAGTTTTATAAAAAATATGATATAATTAAATTAATAAATTAGATATTAGGAGGAATTTGAATGTTTGCTCAAGAGAGAAGGTTAGAGATATTAAAGATCCTTATGAATAAATCCAAGGTAAGAGTAAAGGAATTAAGTCTTAATTTTGATGTCAGTGAAGTCATTATACGAAAGGATTTGAAACTCTTGGAGGAGGAGGGGAAGTTAGAGAGAACCCATGGTGGAGCCATCTTAAAAAAAGAAATCCCCATGGATATTTCCCTTAACCACAGAAAAGTAGTCAATTTAGGAGGAAAAAAAAAGATAACCAATAAACTCTATAAAATTATAGAAGAAGGAGAGATCATCTTCTTAGATTCCTCCAGTACAAATCTTCTGCTTGCTGAAAAATTAGCTGAATCACCAAAAAAAATCACAGTAGTAACCAACATGCTGGATATCATGAAATGTCTGGATGGAATAGATAAGATTGAACTCATTGGTATTGGAGGTACTTATCATAGTATTTTGGGAACTTTTTTAGGAGGACTAGCCTTAGACTCTGTCCGTAAGATAAATACACAAAAACTTTTTTTAAGCGGGGCTGGAATAGATGTTCAAAAAGGTAATATCAGTATCTTTGACTCCAATGAAGTAACCTTAAAAAAAGCCATGATTCAAATGGCCTCAAAAGTATATTTTGTATGTGAAAAAGATAAATTTTATTCCTATGGAATCTATAACTTTGGAACTTTAAATGATTTGGATGCTGTAGTAGTAGATGAAAAAATAGAAAAACAATTTGAAGAAAAATTAAGGGAAAATGGTGTGGAAATTATTTAGGAGGGTCTCATAAAAGATCTTGTTGAAGATAAGGAGATCAATGTATATAAGGGCATCTAAAAAGGGAGGTTCCCCTCCCTTTTCTTCTATCTAACAAAATTGGTATATTTTTTTCTTTCCAATTCTGGTTCAGCTACCTTATCTTTCCCATTTTCAACAAGTTTTAGGAGGTAGGCCATGTTCTTTCCTAAAACACCCATGATCTGCCTTCCTTCAGCATCAGACTCTGTATCTCCAGGAGTAGTCCCATGGATAACATTCCAATAGTTAGAAGTCGGCATAACCATCTCACAGTAATTTAAAAAGTTATTTAATTGATTAAATGTTGGAATCCCTCCAGAACGTCTTACTGCAACCACTGCAGCTCCTACTTTATTTCTAAGCATAGCCGATCCTCCCATCACATAGAAGGCTCTGTCTAAAAATGATTTCATTGTTCCAGCAATAGCAGAGTAGTGCACAGGTGATCCCAAGATTATCCCGTCTGCTTCCTTCATCTTCTGAATCCATTCATTGACATAGTTATCATCCTTTATGATGCACTTTTCATCCATTTTCACCCTGCATTGACCACATGCAAGACAGCCTCGAATAAGTTTATTTCCCACGTGGACAATCTCTACTTCCATCCCTTCTTTTCTCAGTTCACAGGCTACCATCTCTAATGCTGAATTAGTATTTCCACTTGCCTTTGGACTTCCGTTAAATGCTACTACCTTCATAATTTATCCACCTCTTTTTAAATTTTTTATAATAAATTATACCCCTATCAATTTCTTTTCACAAGTACGCACTTTTTAGTAAGTACACTTACTAAAAAGTAAGATTTAAGTATTTTAGAGGGTCCTAGTATTTTTTCTCTTCTAAATTATTTCATAATTTTAAATTTTATTTATATTTCATCTTAAAACTGGTATAATTTATCTTAGATTAATTTTAACAATTAAAATATTGAGGTGAATATACCAATGGTCAGATATAAAGATAAAGAATATGTTTGTTATCTTGATTTAGGGATTGAATTTCTTCGGGGTAAATGGAAGGCACTTATCCTCTGTCATCTAACTCATGAACCTATACGATTTCTGGAATTACAGAGAAGAACAAAGGGGATAACCCAAAAGATGCTCAACGAACAGTTAAAAGCTCTTGAAAAAGACGGTCTTGTAGATAAAAAAAATTATCCAGAGGCTCCTCCCAGAGTAGAATATTTCCTTACTGAAAAAGGAGAAGCCCTGTCTCCAGCTTTAAAAACAATAGAAATATGGGCAAAAAAATATTTTTCTGAAGAAGAATAATTGATGTTCGGAATATAAAAAATTAATATTTACTGAGGGGGAAACAGCTTGGATATTGAAAAATTAAAAACCTCTGAAAATTTTCTTGAAGTTCTCATGGAAAATCTTCAGACTAATATAATGGTGGTAAATCAGGATATAAAGGTAGAATCGGTGAATCCTTTTCTCAAAAGAATGCTCCATAAAGATTTAAAACAAATAGAGGGAAAAAAATGCGGGAATGCTCTGGGCTGCCGCCATGCCGTTGAGGAGGGAAAAGATTGCGGTGAAACTACCTTCTGCGAAAGCTGTAACCTTAGAAAAACTATTATTTCAACTCTTTCCGGTAAATCTAGCCACTCGGGAAATGTTCTTTCCAGAGAATTTTATATGAATGGTAAAAAGATAAAAAAACATTTTCTCTATTCTTGTAAGCATGTAAAATTTGATAGTACTGACATGGCTCTTCTCATAATGAACGATGTAACCGAATTAGAAGAAAGCAGAAGAACCATGGAAAAAATGGCTCTAACTGATCCTCTTACAGGTCTTTACAATCGAAGATATATCTTCGATTTTCTGACAGGTAAAGATACCAGAGAAGAGGGATTTTCCATCATCATGATGGATATTGATCGTTTTAAAAAAATAAACGACACTTACGGTCATCCTTTGGGTGACAAGGTATTAAAAGAGGTTGCTGATACAATAAGAGGTGCAATAGGGGAAAAAGGAGTCGCCGCCAGATTTGGAGGAGAAGAATTTCTTGTGATTCTGCCGAATATAATCTCAAAAGAAGCCTATTTCTATGCTGAACAGTTAAGAAAAAAAATAGAAAATCTGCAAATAACCGGCTGCCCGTCAGGAGTTACTATTAGTTTAGGGGTTGCCCAGTACTACCAGGGACAAGATGTAAATGAAGTCATTAAAACTGCAGATCAACTCCTTTACCTCGCTAAAGAATCTGGCAGAAATATGACTAAAGTTCAATAATAGAAAGTAAATTTAGTATTTGGTGGATACCGCGAGATGCAAGGATATTATTTTGCAAGGTTCATATCAGCCGATGAATATAATAAAAAATTTAAAATTAAAAAAGCCAAGATTTTAATCCTTGGCTTTTTTGATTTATCAATATTATTTTAGATATCATAGATAAAAGAACTCATTCTATCCGTTCATCATCTTCATCTCTGCTGCAGTATTTCTCTTCCACGCATCTACTATTCCCTTCAGTATCTGGGGTACAGTCATATCCGCCCTCTTCTTGGTAAGAAAGACAAGGGTGGATTTATCCCATTTCTGGGTACTCTTCTCCATGTCTATCATACTTCCTACCATATCTACTTTCATCATCTATACCAGTTTTCCCGAATTCATTCATAATAACTGCATTTTTACTCTGAGACATTACAAGGGCCGGTGTACTCATCACTCCAAAGGACATTATCGATACAATATCCTCTACCTTTTCTACCTTTGCCTCCCTTTTAGATTGTGAAAGTGCCTTTATTACATTGTCGTACAGGTCGTCACATTTTTTACACCCTGTCCCCAATATTTTTATTTCCATCCCTGCCTCCTATATAATCATATTAAAAAGATATACGACTGCTATTATTCCCACTCCTGTTATACTTGTAAATACAGCTATTAATTTAGGTTTTATAACCTTTCTCAAAAGGATCATCTCGGGCAGTGACAGAGCTGTCGTAGCCATCATAAATGCCATAGCCGTTCCCATACCCACTCCTTTATTTATAAGAGCCTCAGCAATTGGAATAGTTCCCATTGCATTTGAATAAAGGGGAATAGCCACCACTGTTGCAAATAATACTGCCAGTGGATTTTCAGGCCCTGCATACCTTGAAAGTATCTCTTCAGGAGCCCACCCGTGAATAAGAGCACCTATTCCTATTCCTATAAGAAGATATTTCCATATCCTTCAACTATATCTTTTACATTGGATTTGGCAAATTCTATCTCCTCCTACCTTATTTCTTTATAAGTAATTGCTAATATAGTTATATAACATAAAAACATCTTTTACAAATTAATTTATTTAAAGGAAAAAAGTTAAATTGTAGTATATCTAAAATAGAATACGTTATAAATGTAAGATGGTCTAGAATCAATACCCTTTTAATCCAACAGGGTTTAAAGCAAGGAGGAATAGCTATGTATACAGACAAAAAATTTAACGATCTATTGGTAGGACAATATAGTCAATTGTCCCAAGATATTTGGGCTCTTCTTAAAACAAGAGAAAGTTTAATCAAAATGGAAACGGCTACATATCTAAAAAAACCTGCAGTCACTGCATTGCAAAAAGACCTTATAAATAATTTTCCATTAAAAAATCATGTAAAATTAATCAGGTTTAAACAACTTATCGGTGCAATGGTAAGGGATATTTTGTTCGATCATGGCTATGTTATTCAACAACATGAAATAACTGTTAATCCTTCCGATCTATTTGTAAAGGCAAGCAGATATAAAAAATCTATAGAAGAGGATAAAGAAAGCCTTTAAAAAGGAAGAAGTAAAAAAGACATCTGGAATAGAATTAAGAGAAAAAATAATCATTATAGGGGGGAAAAGATGAAAATTGCAGTTTTTATGGGTGTAACATCAACTGAGAGGGAAGTATCACTAAAAACAGGGAGTGCAGTATTAAACAGCTTAATAAGACAGGGGTATGATGCATATGGAGTGGATTTAACAAGTGAAAACCTAGTTACATCATTCATTGAAAATGAATATGATATAGCATTTTTAACTCTACATGGTGGGTGTGGAGAAGACGGGAGGGTTCAAGGATTACTTGATCTTTTAGGAAAAAAATATACAGGGTCTAAAGCAGCCCCAAGTGCAGTTGCAATGGATAAAATTATAACTAAAAAGATAGCAGGTGGCTTGGGAATAAGAATCCCCAAGACTTATGCAAACAAAGAAGAGATAGATAAGTTTCCAGTAGTGATAAAACCGTCAAAAGAAGGGTCTAGTACAGGGCTTTATATTTGTAAAAACATAGAAGATGCAGAAGTGGCTTTGGAAAAGCTATCAGATAGAAGTGTAATAATAGAAGAGTATATAAAGGGCGTAGAACTGACTGTAGGGGTTTTAAACGGAGAAGCTCTTGGAGTATTGAAGATAATTCCGCATGATGGAACATATGACTATGAGTCAAAGTATACAGAAGGAAAGACAGATTACGAGTATCCTGCAAAGATCTCGGAAAAAACCTATGAAAATGCCATGAGGAATGCTAAACTTATCCACACTGAACTTAAATTAAGTGGTGCTTCTAGAAGTGACTTTATATTGTCAGATGACAAAATCTATTTTTTAGAGGTTAATACCTGTCCTGGAATGACAGAGACAAGCCTTCTTCCTAAACTTGCAAGCCTTAAGAACTATACATTTGATGATGTGGTAAAAAAAATTATTTCATCAATTGGATGCTAAATAAAAGGTTCTAGTGCAAAAAGTCCTCAAGCTTCAAACATCGAAACTGTATAATTTTGAATATTCAAAGTGATAGAAATTTCTCTTCCTATTCTTTTACATTATACTAAAATCTTTGTTGAATAATATTTTTGTTTTTATGTGCTAATGGATCTAATGAATCTGTTTTTAAAATAAAGTTATAATCAGCGATAGCTTTCTTATAACTTTTTAGCAATCCTTTCTCCTCTTTTGATTTTACTTTTTCACCTGAATAATTATTTTGAGATGTATCACGAAAGTTGTTCTCTGAAGCTTCCCAGGGAAGAATAATATAAATTTACATTCTAAAAGGATAAGTCGATTTAATTCCATTGGCTTGTCCTTTTTTTATTTTCTTTATTTGTTTGACAACAATAAAGTTATGTCTGTATAATATCATTATGCATTTTAAGCTAAATTTAGTTATTTATTAATTAAATAGTTGTGCTAAGATGTAAATTTTAGTTATTTAAATCATTCATATATAATGATAAAATTATTTTTTAGGAGGTTAAAAATGGAACAAATATTCAAACCGAAATTATTCACTTTATTTAAAGGAGGTTTAGATAAAAGGCAGATTTCTTCCGACGTATTAGCCGGAATTGTAGTTGCTATTGTTGCTCTTCCTCTAGCCATTGCATTTGCAGTAGCTTCTGGTGTTTCGCCTGAAAGGGGAATAATAACATCAATTATTGCTGGTTTTTTTATCTCATTATTGGGCGGAAGCAGAGTTCAAATAGGTGGACCGACCGGTGCTTTTATAATCATTATTTACGGTGTTATACAGACATATGGTATTGATGGATTAATTATTTCCACAATCATGGCAGGGTTTATTTTAATAATCTTTGGGTTGTTGAGATTCGGAAGTTTATTAAAATATTTCCCCAACTCTTTAATTATAGGATTTACCAGTGGTATTGCCCTGGTGATTTTTTCAACTCAAATAAAGGATGCCTTTGGGCTGACAATTTCTCAAGTCCCATCGGAATTTATTGAAAAATGGAAAGTTTATTTTTTACATATAGATAAGATTAATTTCACAGCTCTAATCCTGGCAGTAATTACTGTTTTTATTACTGTTTTCTCGAAAAAAATAACGAGTAAAATACCGGGGTCATTTATTGCCATTGTAATAATAACTGTAGGAGTACAGCTGTTTAATCTTCCTGTTACTACTATAGAATCATCCTTTGGAGAGATTCCCAATCATTTTAATTTTTCATTGCCATCCTTTAACTTCAGTGACCTGTTTATCTATATAGGTCCTGCTATGACCATAGCTTTACTCGGAAGTATTGAATCTTTACTTTCTGCTGTAGTATCTGATGGGATGATTGGTGGTAATCACAGGTCAAATACTGAACTCATAGCCCAGGGTATCGCAAATATCGTCACTCCTTTTTTTGGAGGAATACCTGCAACTGGTGCCATTGCCAGAACTGCCACAAATGTTAATATAGGCGGACGAACTCCTGTTGCCGGAATAGCTCATTCCATAACATTACTCCTAATTATGTTGTTATTCGGAAGATGGGCCAAGCTGATCCCCATGTCCTGTCTTGCAGGAATATTAATTGTTGTGGCTTTTAACATGAGTGAATGGCGTTCTTTTAGATCAATAATGAAGGGGTCAATATTTGATATAATTATCTTATTGTCTACTTTTTTATTGACTGTATTAGCTGATCTGACAATAGCTATTGGAGTTGGAATTGTTTTATCTACTATTTCTCGTTTCAACTGGTTTAAAAAATTAAATTAATATTTTTTCAAAAGAAGACGAGCAGAATCTGCTCGTCTTCTCTATTTTTCCCCTATAAATCTTGCACATATGTAAATCACCCAAAATAATAACCTCTACTATACTGGATTTACCCATGAGTTTCTAAATATTTCCTATATAGGATTTTACTTTCTATTTCTCTTCTATAAAGGGCTGCTTCATCATATATATGAAATATTGGTATTTCTCATGAGTATATCCAGGTATACCATAGCTAGGTGTAGAAATTTTTCCCTGAGGGAAAAAGGTTCCAAAAATTTTATCCCAGAGTATCAAAAAAGATGAAAAATTAGAGTTTGATTCTTTCCACTTTAAAGAATGGTGGATCCTGTGGATATAGGGAGTCACTATAACCTTGGAAAGAAGTATATCCAAACTCCGGTTTATTCTTATATTGCTGTGATGAAAATATACATTCATATTAAATATTACATCGTAGAGTAGAAGAGCTTCTACAGGTATTCCTGTTAAAAATATGAAAGGCAGCTTGAAAAGATGCCCTAGAAGCACCTCAAAAAAATGAAACCTTAGGGCAGAAGAGACATTGAGCAGCCTGTCTGTATGATGAATGCTATGGAATCGCATGAGAAAAGGAATTCTGTGAAGCAGTCGGTGCCACCAGTAGTTTACACAGTCTAAAAATATAATTCCTAAGATGAGCTTCGCTTTAGAGTTGAAAGAGATCATATTCATAAATCCAAATTCCATATTCTCAAGATATTTGGCCAGGGCATAAACTGTAAATAGTGCAAAATACCTTCCTAGAAGTAAGTTCACTGCCCCAAGACCCAGGTTATTTATATCATGACTCTTTCCAACGATATTTCTGTCCACCTGTGGAACTATTCTTTCGAAGATAAATAACAATAAAAAAATCCCACCCATTAATATTAACCTTTCCATGGCTTCCTCCTTAAATACTTTCCATATATATTAATCCTTCAGAGGTGGTGATACCTCTTTTTTCCAATGACTTTAACCTTGAATATATTAAAAAAAATTATAATGATAGTTTATTCTACCAATCATTCCTCCCAGCTCCTCTTTTTTGGATCTATTTTAAAGAGAAAGCGGGACAGAAGTTTTAAAGGAAACAGCATAAAGTTCAAGTAAATAATATTTATAGAAACATAGTATGGAAGATAAATTTAACATATAAAAAATGGAGGCCGCCCCTCAAAATCAAAGGTTAAAGAAGAAAATTAACAAATAAGGAGGGAGTTTATGAGAAAGATTTTGATAGAAGGAATGGTTTGCAGCAGATGTACGGATAAAATTGAAGAAAAACTCAGATCTATAGACGGGGTGGAAGAGGTTAAAATTTTTCTGGAGGAAGAAGAGGCATACATATTGGGAGCGGTAGATGAGCAGCTATTAAAATCGGCCATTGAATCCGAAGGATATAAAGTTATTTCCATTGAAAAAGTTCAAGATATCGAACACTCCATTAAACATTCAGATGAAAAAAAAGGATTTTTCAGCAGGCTTCTAAAGAAAATAGAAGATTCAAATCAGGATACTTTTGGAGCCGGAAAAATTGACTGCTGTGACTTAGAGAAAAAAGAAAAGAAAAAAAAATAATTTACACCTATAAAATTTTAAAAGAGCAGAAAAATTCTGCTCTGTACTTCCCCTTCAACATTCACACCAGATTTTTAATCGTCTTCCGAAAATCCAACAAGAAGGGCTAAACTATTTATTTAAAACAGTATATTGATGCTGCTATTACTTCCTCCATCATAATGAGGGTTTTTAGGATTTTTATGTCCAAATGCATTCCCATTTGATTTGTTGCTCTTATGATTGCTGCTGTCATTTATCTGGATACTTCCATATTTTCCTTTTGTAGTAATAGAATCACATCCTACCAAAAAAATCATCAATCCAAATATATATATAATTTTTTTCATCTGTCCTCCCTATAAGAATATTTACATTTATTGTATCACATTTTTATTATATATAAAATTATCCCATTCGCCTATGCTATTAATTTGTATTTTAACTGCAGAAATAAATTTATTTGGATGTCATAAGACCTTTTTCATACGAAATTTTCATCTCTTTATCGGTCAGAGGTATCTTTTGGGTAAGTGTCCCCGTAAAAAGCTTCTCTTTATAATAAAGTTTCCCTCCTCTGAGTTCCAAATTAGGATTGCCTATCTCAACTTCTTTTTTCATACATGCTGTAAATATCAAAGCAGTACACAGTATTAATAATTTTTTCATAAATTTCTCCTTTTTTTTAAAATATATTTATCTTTAATTATTTTACCAGCCTTTATCCAAAAAGACAAATCCTCATATTTCAAATAAAATAATCAATATTAATTACTGAATTTTCGCGATATTGCAAGCCTTTAAAACCTAGGAATTTGTTGTCTTTTAACTTTACACAAGTCGAGTCTGCTATTTATCTTTGAAATTTATTCTTGAATTTAGATGCATTACATAATATAATAGTAAAATGAAGTTTTTTTTGAAAAGAAAAAAGAACTTACATCTATAAAAATTTTAAAAATGGAGTGATTAAATTGAAAAAAAAAATAACATTATTACTATTAGGTGTCATAGCTATAGCAGGGTGTAAAAGCATCGATCCATATACAGGAGAAGAGCAGTTCAGCCAGACCAGTAAGTATGCTCTAGGCGGGATTATAGCAGGAGCGGCAGCAGGGCAAATAGCAGGAAATGACACAGAATCAACATTAACGGGAGCAGCAGCAGGAGCTTTGGCAGGAGCAGGGCTGGGATATTATTTTGACAGGCAGGAGGCTGCACTGAGAGCAGAACTTCAAAGAACAGGAGTTTCTTTAAAAAGAGTTGGTAATAAATTGGAACTGGTTATGCCGGGAAATCTAACTTTTAATAGCAGCAGCTCGGATGTCAGAAGTAATTTCTACGAAGTACTGGATTCGGTATCTAAGGTATTGAAGGAATACGATAAGACTGATGTGTTTATATCAGGACATACAGATAGTACAGGAAAGGATTCCTATAACATGGTATTATCTAAGAACAGGGCAGACAGTGTAGCCAAGCATCTTAAGTCAAGAGGAGTGCAGGGAAGCAGAATCACAACTGAAGGTTTTGGTTCTAAATACCCGGCGAGTTCTAAT
>JAUXGP010000138.1 GCA_030621995.1 Psychrilyobacter sp. | reverse complement strand
AGATCATTTTTTTCCTAAACTCTCCTACATCCATACCATTCATCAATTTTACCAGGATAAAATTTGTTTCTGTAATATACGGCTTTATACCCTTTATTTTTTTTAACTCCTCATACATAAATCTTTTTTCTATCCTGATCCAGTCCTCGGATTTTGTTATATATTCACTGTCCTCGAGTAAAATTTTAGTAGCCAGTTCTGCTATTGTATTAACACTCCAAGGTTCCCTGTTTTCCTCTATCTTACCCTTTAATTCCTCGTCAAAGGTTATCCCATATCCCAAACGCAGTCCCGGTATGGCAAAAAACTTAGTGAGAGCTCTCACAATAAATACATTTTTATGTCTGTATTCTACCAACGACCTTTCCATACTGCCATCCACAAACTCTATAAAAGCTTCATCCAAAAGGATACTTATCCCCTTATTTTTACAAGATACAGCCAGATCATTTAAGATAAGTTTGTCTATAAATTTACCTGTAGGATTGTTGGGATTACATACTACCAGCAGATCATAGGTCTCATCTAAGGTTTCCTTTAATCTCGGTATATTTAATATAAAATCTTCATCTTCTCTCAACTGAAAATAATTAATTTCACAATCTACAGTTTTTAGTGCTCTTTCATATTCTGCAAAGGTAGGAGAGATGATGAGAACTTTTTTAGGTTTTAGATTTTTAGCATATAAAAACATGATCTCAGTAGCACCGTTTCCTACGACTATATTTTCGACCTCTACTTTATTGTGTTTCGCTATTACCCCTTTCATCTCCAAATAATCCGGATCGGGATATTTTTCAAGAAGGGTTAAGTTTTCAATTATTCCCTGCTTTAATCTATTGGACAGACCCAGAGGGTTGATATTAGCACTGTAATCCAGTACCTCTATCCCTTTTTCCCGTTTTAATTTGTATATATTTCCCCCATGTAGTTCCATACTTATCTTCTCCTTCTGTTATAGATACAACCCTTTTTGCCACAAATTGTATGGGATACCCTTGTGGTCGCCATTAAGGATAGCCACAAGGACTACCCCTACAAATTTAAAACATTTTTAAAACTGCATAAGCCATCCCCATACCTAGTATGGCTGATCCATACATAAGTTTAATATTTCTTTTTATATCTTCCAATTCAAATTCCTTTTTCTTATCCCCTATTGTAGGTTTTTCTTTTAACCTGCCGAAATAACTGGTAGCTCCTCCAAACTGAACTCCCAATGCTCCTGCTACAGCTGATTCAGATTGTGCTGAATTTGGGCTGGCATGATTATATCTGTCTCTGAAAAATATCTTCCATGAATTTTTAAAATCATATCTAAGAAAAAACGCCGATACAGGGATAAGTATTCCCCCTGTTAATCTGGCAGGAATAATGTTTGCCAAGTCATCTACACGGGCTGAAAACCATCCAAAGTCTTTATATTTTTCATTCTTATATCCCACCATGGAATCCAGTGTATTTACAGCCTTATATCCCATTGCAAGAGCTACTCCCAGCGGAGTTAAAGGTGCTATTAAATATCCCACCACCATAAAAAATAACGGTGATATTATCCCATCCACTGTATTTTCAGAGATGGTTTCCATGATACTCCTGACTATATCTTTTTCCTGCATATAGCCTGTATCACGACTGACTAAGTAGGAGAGTTCCTTCCTTGCCAGCTGCATATCTTTTTTCTTTAATATATTAAATACCTTCACTCCCTCAAGAGCCAGCGATCTTGTGGCAAATATAGTATATATTAAGTAGATTTCAATTATCTCTAAATAGCCCGAAACCAGATATGTTACACCTACAGTCAGTCCTACAACTATTAAATTTAGTATTATTCCGCCTATTTTCTTATACTTATGTAGTATTTTTTCTAAAAAAGTAATGATTCTTCCCATAATTACCACTGGATGCAGCAAACTCCTGGGATCTCCAAATACCAGATCCAGGATAAATCCAGTCAATATTATATTTTCAACTCTCATTTTATCGCCCCTATCAGATCATCTATCTCATTATAAAGGTTTCTATATCGAACTGCCGGTCTTTTTAAAACGGCCACTCTTAGTCCTAAATTTTTAGCAGCTTCTACCTTTTCTAATTCCCCGCCTGCAGCTCCGCTTTCTTTGGTCACAACGTATTTTATATCATAATTCCCATAGATAGCCTCGTTGAAGGCGGTAGTAAACGGGCCTTGAAGGCCTATTATTTGAGAGGGCCTGAATCCTGAGTCCTCACATTTTTTTATGGCATATTCAGTAGGCAGTACCCTGATATAGATAGATTTTTTATTTTTTAAGTCTTTAAATCTATGGATATTGTTGCTTCCTAAGGTAAGTAAGATGTTCCCCCTTACTCCCTCTAAAAAATTAATTAACTCCTCTAAATCATAAAAACTATTTTCTTTTTTATATTCTAACATACTTCTTTCATATCTATAATAGGGCACACCCAATATTGTTGACAAATCAAGTAAATTATTCGATATTTCTATGGCATAGGGATGGGTAGCATCTACTATCCGGCTTATATTCATATCGTTAGCCAGTTTTTCCAAGCCCTCTAAATCCAGCTTTGCCACCTTAACCTCTAAGTCTAGATGGGAGATCAGCTGACCTCCGTATTCTGTAGCTGTAGTCACTATGATCTTATGTTTGTCTCTTAACAGCCTTTCCGCTATTATTCTGGAATCTTTAGTCCCGCCGGCAAGTAAGATCAAAGTTTATATCCTCTGGGTGTGATCATTTTGCCATTTTTTACATAAGTTTTAGAATTTCCTACTATTACCACAGTGAACATGTTTATCTCATGATCTAACATATCCCCTAATGTAGTTATCACATGCTCTTCCCCGTCTCTTTTTGCATTTCTTACGATTGCTACAGGAGTATCTTTATTTTTATGTCTTAACATGATATCTCGAGCCTCTACTATCTGAGTAGTTCTGGAAAAACTCTTAGGGTTATAGTACGAAATTACAAAATCCCCCTGGGATGCTAAATCTATCCTCTTTGTTATTAAATCCCAATCAGTCAATAGATCACTCAGGCTAATCGTTGCATGATCGTGCATTATAGGAGCTCCCACAACACTTGCTCCAGCATTAGAAGCTGTAATTCCCGGAACTATTTCTACCTCAACATCACTGTCTAAAGCTACTTCTAACATAATTCCTGCCATCCCATAGACTCCAGATTCACCACTGCTGACAAGAGCTACAGTTTTCCCGCTTTCAGCCAGCTTCAATGTTTCATTACACCTGTCTATCTCTTTTTTCATAGCAGATCTAATCAATTCCTTTTCAGGAAACATCTCTTCTACCAATGAAATATATGTTTTATGTCCAATTAATATATCCGATTTATTCATAGAATCAAAGGCTTTAAAACTCATATTGTCCTTATTTCCAGGTCCCATTCCAACTACGTATATCTTTCCTTTCATTCTTTCCCTCCAAATTTATTCCTCATATATTGATACTGTTACACCATTATATCTTTTCTTCTCTTTTATAAATTTACCATTTTTATTACTAGACAGATATGCTGCAGGAGCCGATACACATTTCACTCCTATGGTTTTTTCTACAAAGTCAGAACCTTCATACATGTCTTCTACAGTTTTTATCTCTTCCCGGCCTATTATTATCAGATCTTTTCCCAGCATCTTACCGGCCTCCAATAATCCTGTTTCATCTGCTTTTACATCTACAGTAGCAAGGTGTCTGATACTATCCATATGTAAGTTTGAGACCTCCATGGCATCTTCTATAGCTTCTAATATAGATGTTGCAGGAGTTCCCCTCCTGCATCCTATTCCCACCACTATATTTTCAGGTATAATTTGTGTTATTTTCAAATCTAACCTGTTAGACACAACTACTACGCCAGCTACATTTTCCTCTGTAATACTTTTTCTTATTCTCTCTTCCTCTAAGTTCTCACTTTCCTTCTCCCTCGATAGGGAGAAGGAATCAGAATGGATGAGGGTCATATTTTTCGGCAGATTCAGTTCCACTCTTTCTCCATTAACTATAAGAGCAGTTACATCTTTGGCACTCTCAAGATCCCTTAGGTGTGCCTTTAACTTCATAGCTATTGTATCCACTGCTATGGACCCGGATACATCAGATGCCGTGGATATAATTGGCAGTCCGCCTATAGTTTCTGCTATCAGGGAAGCTAATTCATTAGCTCCTCCCAAATGACCAGAAAGCAACGATACGATAAACTTTCCATCTTCATCACTTGTAATTACAGCAGGATCTATATCCTTACTTTTTAGGAGGAGTGCTATAGTTCTTACCACTATTCCGCTTGCCATAACAAAATATAAATTCTCATAACAATTAAATATCTTAGATACAGTATCTTTAAACCCATTATCCATAGGGATAGTTTTATCATCACTGTATTTTGATAAGGTAAATACGTCTATAGATTTAAATCTATTTGTAGGAGCCAGGAGCTCTTTTATCTCCACTCCTTTTTTAGCAGCTTTTTTAGTTAGTGTGATAATAGCTAATTTCATAAAGACCTCCTTACCCTCTCTCGCCTATCGGCACTCTCTCCCTCGAAGGGAGAAAGGCTTACTATTTATACTTTGGTTTCTCCTTAACAGGGAGAAAACATAGGAAGGAAGAGGGCGTTATTTTATCCCTTCTCTGTATTCATGGGTAAAATGCTTATCATATAACTTTGATTTAGAATATTCATCCCCCATAAATCTTCCCACTAAGATCTGAGCAGTCTTAGTTATCTTAGCTTCTTCTACTTTCACAGCTATATTTTCTAATGTCCCCATTACTATCTTTTGATCTGTCCAGGTAGCTCTTTGGATTACTGCTACCGGGGTATCGAGATCATAGTGGGATAACAGCTGATCTACTACCTTATCTATCATCTGTACCGACAAGAAAATTGCCATAGATGTCTTGTGGGAAGCTAATAACTCTAATTTTTCTAATTCCGGAACCGGTGTTCTTCCTTCCATCCTGGTACAAATAACAGTTTGAGATACATCTGGCAGGGTAAATTCTTTTTTTATAGCTGCAGCCGATGCCAGGAATGAGCTCACTCCTGGGATAACTTCAAATTCAATGTTGTGGCTGGCTAATATATCCATTTGTTCTCTGTGAGCTCCATAGATAGCAGGATCTCCTGTATGTACCCTGGCTACCATCTTACCATCATTTATAGCTTTTACTGTTACTTCTATTACCTCATCTAAATTCATAGAAGCACTGTT
>JAUXGP010000178.1 GCA_030621995.1 Psychrilyobacter sp. | reverse complement strand
CCCGTAAATTTTTCAGGCTTGCACCGGAAAGAGAAGTCAGGCTTCGTTATGCATACATCATCAAGTGTGAAGAAGTGATCAATAGAATCTTAGTCACTAATTACACGAAGAAAAATTAGGGATTTTACAGGAATTTACAGAATTTAAATCTGATTTTATTCATAAGGTCTGCGTCTAAGAAAAATGTTTATATTTTATAAAATCATGATAAAGGGAGAAACGAATGCATAAAGAATTAGGAACTAAAAAGATACTGCCGCTGTTAATAAAATTTTCCATACCATCTACAATAGCCATATTAATAACTATGATCTACAATATCACCGACAGATATTTCATAGGTCAGTATGTGGGCAGGGATGGACTGGGAGCCTTGGCAATTATATTTCCAATTACCATATTAATTACAGGATTAGCCATGCTGTTTACCATGGGTGGAGCTTCGGCAGCGGGAATAAAATTAGGAGAAAAAAATAAAGATGGAGCGGAGCAGGTACTGGGAACAGCAGTATTTTGGATTACTTGGACCGGCGGGTTTATGAGTTTAGCTGTATTACTCTATATGACTCCTATATTGGAGTTTTTAGGAGCTACCGGCAACAACATCAATGAAGCATATATCTACAATCGATATTTAATTCCATTTATAATATTTCAAGTTGCATTTATTTCGCTGAATGCTTTTATAAGGGTAGAGGGAAATCCAATGTTGTCTATGAAGATAAACTTATTCGGTGCCGGGTTAAATATTCTTTTGGACTATATATTTATAGCTCATATGGATATGGGAGTGAAAGGAGCAGCCGTAGGAACAGCTGTAGCCAGTGTAATTCCAACGATTTATCAAATAGTTTACCTTTCAAAATCAAAGGTTATAGCCCTGAGACTAAAAAATATAAGACCTAACCTAGTGGTGATGAAACGTATATCGGATATAGGATTGGGAGCATTTTACAATCAGCTGTTAAATGGAATAACTGTATACATAATGAATATCAAGTTAAATGCCTTTGGCGGGGATATAGCCATAGCAGCAGTAGGGATTGTAATGACCATGAGAAATTTTATGAATATTAGTTTTATAGGGTTTAATCAGGGTAGACAGCCGATATTATCTTTTAACTATGGGGCTGGAAATTATGACAGGGTAAAAGAAACTTATATATTATCTACAAAGATAGTATTTATAATCTCAGCTGTATTGGTGTTTTTAATTGCAGGAGGAGCTAACTTTGTAGCCGGTTTTTTTGTGAATGACAGTGAACTAATAGTACTGACTTCCAAGGCTCTCAGATTGAATTTATTTTTAATGTTTTCAACGGCTGTATATTTTTCTACATTTAACTATTATCAGGCAGTGGGAAAGGGGAAGAAGAATAAAAAATTGCTGATTATAAGGGTGTTTTTTCTGACAATACCATTATTATATATTCTGCCAATATTTATGGGATTAAATGGTGTATGGCTGGCAGTCCCGATAGCTGATACAATAGCGGCTGTATTTGCAATTTACTCTATGAAGGGTGAATTTAGGGAATTATTAAATGTGAAATAAAGGAAAATAAATATAACCTCAGTAGTATATATCAATGGGAAAAATAAATTTCTAAAAAATAAATTATCTCAGATAAAAATGATAAAATAGGGGGCAGATATGAAAAAAATAGGAATTATATTGACTATGTTGACATTAATATTAAGTGGATGTAATAATAGTCAGACTAAAGGGGAAGAAGAAACAGGACAGGTAGAAAAAATAACATTGAATCAATTGGAAAATAGAGAAGATATACTTTATAAAGTGGGAGAAGAACTACCATATACAGGATTAGTAATTGGAAATTCTAGTGAAGGGGTTAATTTAGTAAAGAGAAGTTATAAAGATGGGAAATTAAACGGTGAATATATAACTTATTATGAAACTGGAGAGATGAAAGAAAAAACAAACTATAAGAATGATAAATTAGATGGTGAAAAAGTAACTTATTATGAAAATGGAAAGAGAAAAAGTGTATCTAATTACCTTGAAGGGGTTTTAGAAGGGCAAAATACCAGATTTTACGATAATAAACAAGTGAGCGAAACGGAAAATTATGAAAATAATAAGTTAAATGGTGAAAAGGTGACTTATTATAGAGGAGGAGAAGTAAAAGAGAAAGGTAATTATGTAGGGGATAAGTTAGAGGGAGAATATTTGTCATACTATAGAAATGGTCAAATTAAATCAAAGGTAAATTATAAAAGTGGAGAGATTGATGGGGATTATATAATCTACTATGAAGATGGTCAGATTAATAGTAAAAAAACCTATTTAAATAAAAACCTAAATGGAGAACTTTTGGGATATTATAAAAATGGAAATCTGAGAGTCAAAAAAAATTATAGTAATGGGAAACTAGATGGAGAATACATAACTTATTATGAAAATGGTCAAATAAGAGATCAAAGTAACTATACACATGGTGAATATAATGGGGAAGTTCTCTCCTACTATATGACAGGGCAAATAAAAAAAGAATCAAACTATGTAGATGGGAAATTAGATGGGAAATTTACTCGATATTATGAGAATGGAAAGAGGAAAAATACTTACAACTACAAAATGGGAATACAAGAAGAAAATATAGAAAAAGAATCTGTAGAAGATATAAAAAAATTATAATTTCTTTTAAGGGAGATGAAAATCTCCTTTTTTTTACTTCTAAATATGGTAAGATTAAAAGAAAAATTAGAAGTCAGGAGAGAGAATGAATACAGAATTAGAAAAAAAGAAAATATTGCCGCTATTGATAAAATTTTCCATACCATCAACGATAGCAGTTCTGATAAATATGATATACAACATTACCGACAGGTATTTTATAGGGCAAAATGTAGGAAGAGACGGGATAGGAGCCTTAGCAATTATATTCCCTGTCACCATATTGATAGGCGGGATAGGATTGTTCTTTGCCATCGGGGGAGCTTCGGCAGCGGGAATAAAATTAGGAGAAAAAAATAAAGATGGAGCAGAAAAAGTGTTGGGAACCACTGTATTTTGGATAATTATAATAGGCGGAAGTCTGACTGCTTTGGTCCTTTTCAATTTAACCTTTATATTAAAGATATTGGGAGCCAGTAAAAATAATATAGGTTATGCCTATACTTATTATGCCTATATAATTCCAACTCTTGTGTTTCAGCTGGTATTTATGTCCCTCAATGCCTTTATCAGAACTGAGGGGAATCCCATGTTGTCCATGAAGATAAATTTATTTGGTGCAGCCTTAAATACCCTTTTAGATTATATTTTGATTGTAAGATTTGGAATGGGGATGAAGGGCGCAGCCATAGGGACAGCAGTAGCAGGAACAGTTCCTGCAATAATACAGCTGTATCATTTTTTCAGATCGGATATAATCACTTTAAAATTAAAAAATATAAGACCAAATTTAGAGGTAATAATGGGTATTACTAAGATAGGGATAGGGTCATTTTTAAATCAGCTTCTAAATGGTATCTCGGTATACATTATGAATGTTAAGTTAAATTATTATGGGGGAGATCTGGCTATAGCAGCAGTTGGAATAGTAGCTACCTCGAGAAACTTTATAAACACAAGTTTTATAGGATTTAATCAGGGAAGGCAGCCTATTTTATCCTACAACTATGGGGCTAATAAATTTGAGAGGGTAAGAGAAACTTTTATATTGTCCACAAAAATAAGTTTTACAGTGGCTTTAGTTCTTGTCTTTGTAGTTGTAGGAAACTCAGATATGGTAGCTAGATTTTTTGTAAACGATGATAAACTGGTAGAATTTACAGCTCATGCAATTAAATTAAATCTATTTATGATGGTGTCCACAGCTCTCTATCTATCGGGAACCAATTATTTCCAGTCGGTGGGAAAGGGGAAAAAAACCACTCAGTTATTGACCATTAGATTAGTTGTTCTAACTATTCCCCTCCTGTATATCTTACCTGTATTTTGGGGATTGAATGGTGTATGGCTGGCATTTCCCATCTCAGATACCATAGCAGCAATAGTTGCCATGTATTTTATGAGGGAGGAGTTTAGGGAGCTGAAATTAGAAAATATGAAATAGGAATATACGGGATTTTATCTTGTATTTTTAATAAAAACTGGTTATAATTATGAGAGTAGAATAATTTAATTCAAGATTAAATTATAAAAAAATAAAAAACATTAGTTTTTTTATTGATTGTTGAATAGAAGAGGATGGTCTGCAATGAAAAAAAAATTTACAACAGATGAAATATATAATATTTTAAAAGATAGAATTATTCAAATTAAGTATGAGCCGGGAATAGTTTTGAATGAAGTTGATAT
>JAUXGP010000196.1 GCA_030621995.1 Psychrilyobacter sp. | reverse complement strand
TCATAATATACTCTAAATATATATATATGTCAACACTTTTTTTCCTCTCTAACCCTTATCTTTACTAGGTTTGTTTGAGTGTCAAACTTTATAAAAGTCTTTATTTTTCCTTGGAAATTAAACCCATATTTAGGTAACTGCTCTAAGTGTAACAATAGAAAAAAAGTAGTGATCTATAACTATAGACCACTACACCTTCTGAATATTTATATCTTTATTTTATCTTAGACTTAATTTTACAAGTTTTAGCACTGGAGCATCCTCCGCATTTGGATTCTCCCTTAAATGATTTAAATAAACTTCTAATTGAATAGTATGTAATCCCTATTAATATTGTACTCAAAAATATAGTTTTCATATATATGGCCTCCTTTTACCCTCTCTCGCCTGCCGGCACTCTCTCCCTCACTAGGGAGAAAGGCCATCTATTTTTGCCTCGGTTTCTCCTTATTAGGGAGAAACCATAAGAAGGAGGAGGGTTTATATAAACAGTCTTCCTATTTGATAGATCAATGTAGATGCAATATACGGCACCAATACCAAGAATCCTGTTACAAACCACATAAATTTATTTCCAAATTCCTGCTTTATAGCTGCCAAAGTAACCACACAAGGAACTACCAATAGGATAAATACCATAAACGAATATGCTTTTAACGGCCCCTCTTTATCTCCAGCCCACATATTTGATACTGCTCCTACAATCCCGGTTCCCTCTTCCTCTATAGCATCTGCATCCGGTGTTTCAAATAATCCGCCTATTGCACTCAGGTCTACTACACCTAATAACGAGTCCTTTAAAGCTATTCCCAATCCTCTTACCTGTTCTACAGCATCTTCTGTAAAGGTAGTAACTTCTGCACTTTCATCTTCCTCTGCTTTAAGCGGCAAGATTTGAGCCATAAATCCTACCACGACTTCCTTTGCTGCGATACTTGGTATCACCGCTGCTACAGCTTCCCATCTGTCTCCAAAACCTGTTGGTCTCATAATAGGAGTTGCTGCTTTTCCAAACTTTGCCATATATGAGTTTTCTGTATCCCCATGATTCGGGAAATAAGTCAATGCCCACAGGATTATTAATATTCCCATGATGACTGTAGTGGCTTTTTTTAGATATGACCCTGTTCTTGTGAACGCTGACCTGCTTATCATCTTAATACTGGGCACTCTATATGGCGGCAGCTCTATTAATAGTGCTACGTCATCTGTTTTAAAATATTTATGTTTTCTAAAGCTCAACCCCACTATCATAGCAACAAAAATCCCCAAGAAATATAAACTCATCACTATCATTCCGGCACTCTTACCGAAGAAAGCTGCTGTAAATAACCCGTATACCGGCAGCCTTGCACCACAAGACATAAATGGTGCCATCAGAGCTGTCAATCTTCTGGATTTTTCATCTTCTAAAGTTCTGGTAGCATAGATGGCAGGCACTGTACATCCAAACCCTAACACCATTGGAACAAATGCCTTTCCATTTAATCCCATAGTTCTCATGATCTTATCCATTAAAAATGCTACTCTGGACATATACCCGCTTTCCTCTAATATAGCCAGGAAGAAATATAGAAATAACATCAATGGAACAAAAACTAATACTCCTCCAACTCCTGCAATCAATCCATCCAACACAAATGAATTCAACCAATCTGGTGTTCCTTCAACGAGGATCGCTGCATATTTACCAATAAATCCATTTATAAATCCATCCAGCCAGTCCTGTAATGGAGCTGCACCGTTAAATACTACTCCCATAAGACCTGCAATTAAGACTAAAAATATAGGTAATCCTAAAAATTTATTCAGTAAGACCTTATCTACCTTGTCGGTGAAATCTAACCTTGATTTCATAGATGTTTTTAATGTATGCAGGAGGATTCCCTTTACAGCACCATATCTGCTCTCTGCAAATACAGTCTCTACATCTTCATCAAATTTATCCTCTATCTTATTTTTAGATTCCTCTACCAGGTCTATCTTATTTATCCCGTATTTCTCTAACTTTTCTAAAAAATATTTATCTGATTCCAGCAATTTTATTACTATAAAATCCATAGAATATTTTTCCAGTACAGGGATAAATTTATCATTATTTTTAACAAATTCCCCTACTTTTTTCATCTCTGATTCTAAAAATTTATCAACTCTTAATTCATAATTAAAGTGTGTTTGATTTTTATGCTCCTCTGCCACCTTTAAAGCTTTTTCTAACAGCTCTTTTATTCCCCTATTTTTTAACGCACTTGTTGGAACAGCCCGCATCCCTATATGTTCCTCAAAATGTTTCAGCTCCAGCTTATAGTTTAATTTTTCAAATTCATCTACAAAGTTGAGTGCCATTATCATAGGTTTCCCCAATTCTTTTAATAACATCGTCAGATATAAGTTCCTGTCTAAATTTGTTGAATCAACTACATTTATTACTACATCCGGGTTCTCATTTATGATATATTCACGGGTAATTTTTTCCTCCAGCGTATACGGACTGAGAGAATATACTCCCGGCAGGTCTACTAATCTGATCGTTTGACCATTATATTCAAATTCTGCTTCTTTTTTTTCTACTGTAACTCCCGGCCAGTTTCCTACCTTTAAGGACGACCCTGCTATTTCATTTATCAATGCTGATTTACCTACATTTGGATTTCCTGCAAACGCAATCTTTATCATCTTTTATCTCCCCTATAACGACTTTTAGCCGAATTGTAAATTTAATTTTTTCTTTACCACAAATTTACACCAATCAACTCTAATTAAAACCTTTTTTTTAATAATCTTCATTAATCTGTGAAATCTGTGTCAAAAATTCAATTTTTATTTTGTGTCATTTGTAATTTTTTTTTTATTTACTTTCCGTTATATTTTTTATTTCAATATGATTTGCATCTTCCTTCCTGATAGCTATCCCTGTTCCCTTTATTAAATATTGCTGAGGATCTCCCAGTGGAGCATTTCTTTCTAATTTAATTGTTTCTCCAGATGTTATACCCATATCTGTTAATCTTTTTTTTAATTCTCCCAGTCTTCCTATCTTTACAATTATGGCTTTTTCTCCTCTATTCAGTTCAGTTAATTTCATCCTGCCCTCCAGTATTTATATTTTCTATTCAAACTAATTGTTCAGCATTATATTTTGAAACTCAAAGTATTGTGGTAAAAAAAGGGAAGAACCCTATATTTCATCTACAATAATTTTACTTGCTAAGCCAAATCCCATTGCGTATTTTGAAGTTTTTGTTTTAAGTATTAAGTCTCCACAACTTCCCTTGGTAACACACAGACATTCTCCTACACAAAATCCTCTCTCTGTAAGTTTACTCTTGGCTCTTTCTCCTCCTACTATCTCAACAATTTTTAATGTTCTATCTGATGCAGCAAATGTTAATGGACAAGCCATAAGATCCCTCCTCTATTACTTTTTATCGCAATATTCTTAGTTTATGGAATAAACTTTATCTCAAAGTTCTTAATTTATACAGTAAATTTCTAGATACTTTGGTGATACTCTTTATCGAGTAGAGATATTGGTGATGCCCTCTACGGGTACTTCTATAATCAGTCTATCAACTTATTAAACATTTGTCAAGAATAAACTTTGACTGTAAAAGTATTGTTCTATGGAAGTCTTTATTAAAAAAGTTGATTTTTTTTCGCTGAATATATGGTAGGATAAGCTTGAGCTTATACGGAGGGTAATTCATGAATTACCCGTACAGTTTCTCGGAATGCGACAGGGGGGATATTATGTTTAGTAAGGAAATTTATATTGAAAGAAGAAAAAAATTAAAAGAAAGTATGAAATCAGGTCTTATACTCATTACCGGAAACGGTGAAGCCAGTATGGATTATTCAGATAATACCTATGATTTCAAGCAAGACAGCAGTTTTAGATATTATTTTGGTATCGACCGGGCGGATAT
>JAUXGP010000168.1 GCA_030621995.1 Psychrilyobacter sp. | reverse complement strand
TGTGTCTCCGTACTTACTTTATTTTTAGAGTTTGTATGAATTTTGACTTCTCACTATAGTAGTGGGAAGTTTTTTTGATAGGAGGATTAAGATGGAGATGAAAGATATTATAGCTAAGGTGAACTATTATTCAGCCCTGGCTAAGAAGAGAACGTTGACAGATGAAGAAACAATAGAAAGACAAAAATACAGGACTCTATACTTGGAACAATTTAAATCCCAAGTCAGGGGACATTTGGACAAAGTAAAGGTTGTAGATGAAAAGGGAAATGAAGTAAAATTAAATAAAAAAGAAATTAAATTAAGTTAGGGAGGATTTTATGAAAAAAGTAACAGTTAAAGAACTTATCAGAAATGGTGAACAATTCTTAGATCAGGAAGTACAAATTTCTGGCTGGGTAAGAAAGATCAGGAGTCAAAAGAGTTTTGGATTCATAGAATTAAATGACGGTTCATTTTTTACCGGAATACAAGTGGTATTTGAGGAGAACTTAGAGAACTTTGACGAGATAAGCAGAGTATCTATAGCTACATCTATGTATGTGACTGGAACTTTTGTAAAATCAGAGGGAAAGGGACAGAGCTACGAGATCAAGGCAACGTCTGTAGAAATTTTCCAAAAGGCTGACCTGGACTATCCGTTACAAAATAAAAGACATACCTTTGAATATTTGAGATCAATAGCACATCTAAGACCTAGAACCAATGCTTTCTCAGCAGTATTCAGAGTGAGATCATTAGTTGCATATGCTATCCATAAATTTTTCCAAGACCAGGAGTTTGTATATGTACACACTCCAATCATAACCGGAAGTGACGCTGAAGGTGCAGGAGAGATGTTTAGAGTAACTACTTTAGATCTAAATGAAACTCCTAAAACAGATAAGGGAGAAATCGATTATAAGGAAGACTTCTTTGGGAAGGAAACTAATCTGACTGTAAGCGGACAATTAAATGTAGAGACTTATTGTGCTGCATTTAGAAATGTATATACATTTGGACCTACATTTAGAGCAGAAAACTCAAATACAACTAGACATGCATCTGAATTTTGGATGATAGAGCCTGAGATTGCTTTTGCAGCCTTGGAAGCCAATATGGATTTAGCTGAAGAGATGGTAAAATATATCATTAAATACGTTCTGGAAAAAGCTCCTGAAGAGATGGAATTTTTCAATAAATTTGTAGAAAAAGGCTTATTCGATAAATTAAACAATGTATTAGTCAATGACTTTGCCAGAGTTACCTATACTGAAGCTGTGGATATCTTATTGAACTCCAAGAAAAAGTTTGAATTTAAGGTAGAGTGGGGAATTGATCTACAGTCGGAACATGAAAGATTTTTAGCAGAGGAGCACTTCAAAAGGCCGGTATTTGTAACTGACTATCCAAAGGATATCAAGGCATTTTATATGAAGTTAAATGAAGATGGAAAAACAGTAAGAGCCATGGATCTATTAGCTCCTGGAATCGGAGAAATCATAGGCGGGTCTCAAAGAGAGGACAACCTAGAAGAGCTGGAGAGAAGGATGGATGAAGTCAACCTGCCTAAGGAAGACTATAAATTCTATACAGATCTTAGAAAATATGGTTCATTCCCTCATTCAGGATATGGATTAGGTTTTGAAAGAATGATCATGTACGTTACAGGGATGACAAATATCAGAGACGTAATATCTTTCCCTAGAACTCCTAAGAGTGCAGAATTTTAAGGATTAATTTAAAAAATAAAGTGGAGTTTGATTGCCTCAGGCGATCAAACTCCTTCTTTTTAAAGGTATGTAAGTATAGAAAGGCTAAGTTTATTGTTAGTTAATTTAGGAGGTTTATTATGAGTATGATGCAGGTGAGCGACAAAACCCAGACTCTATGCCTGGTATTTTGTATAGCTGGCTTTTTTGGTTTAGGCGGACTGCACAGGTTTTATGTGGGAAAGGTATGGACAGGTTTATTATATTTAATGACAGGGGGCTTATTTGGAATTGGAACCATAGTTGATCTGATAAAAATATCTACAAATACCTTTACAGATGCACTGGGATACCCGGTGACTAAAAATTAATTTTTTCACATCGATTCTTAGAAAAACCATAGAAAAATTAAAAAACGTTTAAAAAGTCCGCGAATTGTGTTATAATAGCTTAAAAGTGTTAATATTTTAACATTAAATTTTTAGGAGGACTTTATAATGAAAGAAAACAATGCAAAAAAAATGTCATTAATATCACTGATTTTAATGATATTCACATCGGTATTTGGGTTTACCAATATTCCTAGATCATTTTACCTAATGGGATATGGTGCAATACCCTGGTACATCATTTCAGCAGTTTTATTCTTTATACCTTACGCTTTTATGATGGCAGAATACGGTGCGGCATTTAAAGATGAAAAAGGCGGGATATTTTCTTGGATGAAAAGATCGGTTGGTCTGAAATATGCATTTATTGGTACATTTATGTGGTATGCGTCATATGTAGTTTGGATGGTAAATATCAGTTCATCTATCTGGATAGTAATATCAACAGCTATATTTGGTGAAGATTTAACTTCTAAGCTGCATTTTTTAGGATTAAATTCTACACAGACATTGGGACTTTTAGGAGTTTGTCTGATAACGTTAATTACCTTTACAGCTACTAAGGGATTGGAAAAAATAACTAAGATAACATCTATCGGTGGATTAGCTGTTACTTTAATTAACTTGATATTATTATTTGGATCATTGTTGGTATTGGTATTAAATGGCGGAGAATTTGCTCAGCCTATCGTAGCAAATTCATTTACTGCATCACCTAATCCGGCTTATGGAACGCCTATGATGATAGCTTCATTTATGGTATTTTCTATCTTTGCCTTTGGTGGAATAGAAGCTGTAGGCGGGTTAGTTGATAAGACTGAAAATGCAGAAAAAACATTCCCTAAGGGAGTTACCGTTGCAGCGATAATCATTGCCATTGGATATATTATCGGAATATTCCTATGTGGTATCTTTACTAACTGGAATGATATCTTATCGGATCCATCGGTTCATATGGGAAATGTAGCCTATGTATTGATGCAAAACTTAGGATACCAAGTTGGAATAGCACTTAATCTAAGTGAACCTGTAGCTATAAACGTAGGATTATGGATGTCTAGATATATGGGTATATCCATGGTATTAGCATTGGTTGGAGCATTCTTTGCCCTATGTTATTCTCCATTGAAGCAGTTAATCGAGGGAACACCGGATGAGATGTGGCCGGAAAAAGTAAAGGTAATCAAAGATGGGATGCCGGTAAATGCAATGTGGTATCAATGTGGTATTGTAGCTGTATTTATTGTTATGATATCTTTTGGTGGAGAGGGAGCATCTGCATTTTTCTCTAAATTAATCCTTATGACAAATGTAGCTATGACAATACCTTATCTATTCCTGGCTGTAGCTTTCCCATTCTTTAAGGGGAAAACAGAAATAAATAAGCCTTTCGAAATCTATAAAAGTCATAAAACAGCTAAGATAGCAACCTTCTTTATCGTTGCATCTGTCGGATTTGCAAATATTTCAACAATTATAGCCCCGGCTGTAGGAGGAGATATCCCTTCAACACTGTGGATGATAGGCGGGCCGGTATTCTTTACAATTATAGCTTTAGCTATCTACAGCAGATATGAAAAAGTTATGGCAGCAAAGAGAAAAGTCAAGCTGGCATAAATTGTTTTAAAAAAGTTTAAAGAAAATAAAAGGGAGATTGACCGTGGCGGTCAATCTCCTTTTTTAAGCTGTATAATTATTTATTTATCTGCCTAATTAAAGTTTAAGAAACTTTTCTTTGAATTCAATATACCCATTTTTTCTCAAAGTACAAGCTGGACACTCTCCGCAGCCGTTACCTATGATACCATTATAACAAGTCAGAGTTTCTTCCTTTATTATATCCAACACTCCCAGTTCATAGGCCATATTCCAGGTTTCAGCTTTATCCAGCCACATAAGTGGTGTTTCTAAAACAAACGTGTAATCCATAGCTAAGTTTAAAGTTGTATTTAAAGATTTAATAAACATATCCCTGCAGTCCGGATATCCGCTGAAATCACTTTGAGATACCCCGGTCATAATTACATTAATATCTCTTTGTTTAGCAAATATTCCTGCAAAGGTTAAAAATATCATATTTCTTCCATCTACAAATGTATTCGGAACTGCATTTTCTGCCACTTCCCCTTTTTCCACTTCTAAATCGGATCTTGTAAGAGCATTTGGAGCTAACTGGTTCAATAATCCCATATCTAATATATGATGTTCTACTTCATTTTTTCTACATAATTCTTTAGCACAGTCTAATTCTAAACTATGTTTTTGCCCATAATTAAACGAAATTGCAATAACTTCCTTATATAATTTTTTAGCATGGAATAGAAGTGTAGTACTGTCCTGTCCTCCGCTAAAAACTAAAATACAACTATCTT
>JAUXGP010000067.1 GCA_030621995.1 Psychrilyobacter sp. | reverse complement strand
TAGACCCAGGGAGGAATAAAATGAAAAAAATTATATTTATATTGTCACTTATTGCTGTATTTATCGGATGCGGAACGAAAGAAGTGGTAGAAAATAATGTATTGAAAGTAGGAGCATCTCCATCTCCTCATGCTGAAATTTTAGAGATTATAAAGGAGGATTTAGCTAAAGATAGAATTAAATTAGAGATCGTTGAATTTACTGATTATGTTACTCCCAACCTGGCTCTGAATGACAATGAGATAGATGCTAATTTCTTCCAGCATGTGCCGTATTTAGATGCCTTCTCAGAGGACAGGGGATTGGATCTGATTTCTGTTGGAGGAGTATTTGTATCCCCGCTCAGTCTTTTTTCAGATAAGATAAAAGATATCAAAGATCTGCAAGATGGGGCTGTTATTGCTATTCCCAACGACCCATCCAACGGTGGAAGAGCATTGATCATTTTGGAAAAAGTTGGGCTTATCAAATTAGATCCAAAGGCCGGCTTGAAAGCTACAGCACTGGATATTATAGAGAATCCTAAAAAATTAAACTTTAAAGAGATCGATGCCGCTCAGCTGCCTAGATCCTTACAGGATGTAGACTGTGCTTTCATCAATGGAAACTATGCTTTAGATGCTGGTATTGACCCTGTAAAAGATGCCATATTGAGAGAGGGGAAAGATTCACCTTACTCCAATATTGTAGCTGTTAAAACAGAAAATAAAGGTAATAAAAAAGTAGAAGCCCTAATGAAAGCTCTTCACAGCGATAAGGTGAAAAACTTTATAATTAACGAGTATAAAGGCCTTATCTCACCAACATTCTAGGTCAAAAAAAGGAGCTGAAATTTCAGCTCCTTTTTCTTATATATTTTTACATCCACCTCTCGCCTTGGTTTCTCCCTATAAGGGTTCATATTTAAAATTAAGTTTTAATTATACTTAATTTTAATAATCGTGAAATCTCCATAGGAAGGAAGAGGGTCTACTATTTAATAGTGATTACTTTTAAAGTATTTGTAGTTCCTGGCTTATATAACTCTTCTCCACAAGATAATACTACGATATCTCCGGCTACAGCTTCTACATATTTTTTAGATATTATTTGTGCAAATTCAGCAAATGCATCTATAGTTCTAACATCATTATCGATTGCTGAGTCTGTATTCATCACTGGATAAACACCCTTAGTCAGCATAAGCTGGTTAGCTGTAGTTTCATTGTTTGTAAGTGCTACTATATGTGCTGATGGGAAGTATTTTCTTAAGTTTCTAGCTGCTCTTCCAGTTTCAGTCGCTACGAAAATTAATTTAGCGTTAAGTGTTTCTGCTACTTCTACAGTTCCCTTAGATACTGCTTCAGTTATACTCATTTCACCTCTAAAGTCATGGTGAACATATCCCATTACTGAGTCAGTTTTTCTACAAATTTGTGCCATTGTTTCCACAGCTTCCACCGGATATTTACCCTTAGCTGTTTCCCCAGAAAGCATTACTGCATCCGTACCATCTAAGATTGCATTGGCTACGTCTCCTGCTTCTGCTCTAGTTGGTCTTGGATTTTGGATCATTGAATCTAACATTTGAGTAGCTGTGATTACCATTTTCCCAGCTTCATTACACTTATCTATCATCATTTTTTGTGCAAATGGTACTTCCTCTACAGGTATTTCTACTCCTAGATCTCCCCTGGCTACCATGATTGCATCTGATAATTCTAAGATTTCATCAAAGTTATCTACACCCTCTTGATTTTCTATTTTAGAGATGATTTGGATTTTAGCCCCGCCATTTTCATCTAAAACGTTTCTTACTGCTCTTACATCATCAGCTTTTCTGATAAATGAAGCTGCTACAAAGTCTACTCCTTGTTCGCAACCAAATTTAAGGTCGTTGATATCTTTTTCAGATAATGCCGGTAAATTTACAGATACACCTGGTAAGTTTACCCCTTTATTTTCTCCTAATGCTCCTGTATTATTTACAGTACAGATTACCTTGTCACCAGTAACTTCTTTAACTGTAAGTCCTACTAAACCATCATCCAATAAGATTATGTTTCCAGCTTTTAAATCTTCTGTTAACCCTTTATATGTAACTGCTACTACATCTTTGTTTCCAATGATAGTTTCGTCAGTTGTAATTGTAAATTCTTGACCTGCTTCTAAGATTACGTCATTTCCACCCTCTAATTTGATAGTTCTGATCTCAGGTCCCTTTGTATCTAAAAGAATAGCTGCTGTAATTCCAGTTTCCTTTATGATTTCTCTCATTGTATCTATTCTGCCACCATGTTCAACATAGTTTCCATGGGAAAAATTTAATCTCATTACATTCATTCCGGCTTTTAACAGGCTAGTTAACATTTCCTTTGATTCTGATTTTGGACCAATGGTACATACGATTTTCGTTTTTTTCATTACTTTCCTCCTGAATTTTTTTAAAATTATTATAAATGAGCTTCTGCTCAGCATTATATTATTTAGTTAAAATATGAGCTAATTCAATATCTTTTCTTTTTTGAGTGTTATCTACTATTCCATTCCATGCATAATCAATGAATTTTGTAGTTATCTTATTACTCTCAGAACAAATCATCATTCCACTTTCTCCTGCCATAAGTTCTTTTACAGCCTTAGCACCCATTTTTGTTGCTAATACTCTGTCAAAAGCAGATGGTGATCCCCCTCTTTGAATATGTCCTAAGACAGTTATTCTCAGTTCTGTATCTACAATTTTCTTTAATTCATTCCCGATTTCATAGGCAGATCCCACTCCCTCAGAAACTAAGATAATATCATGTAATTTACCCATAGCTCTTCTCTCTTTTATAACCTCAGCTATATCTTCTACTGTATCCTGTGCTTCCGGTATGAAGAATCCATCTCCTCCAGCAGCCAGTGATGCATATAATGCCAAATCTCCTGCATCTCTTCCCATTACTTCAACTAAATAAGTCCTTTCGTGAGAAGTAGCAGTATCTCTCAATCTAACCATAGCTTCTATGATTATATTTAAAGTTGTGTCATATCCAATTGTAAAATCTGTTCCGATTATATCATTGTCTATAGTTCCTGGAATTCCAATAACCTTAATTCCGTGTTCCTTGTATAAAAGATCTGCTCCGTGAAATGATCCGTCTCCTCCAATAACAATAAGCCCCTCTATCTCATGAGCTTTTAAATTGTCAGCAGCTGTTTTTCTTACCTCCGGATCTTTAAATTCAGGCAGTCTGGCACTTAGAAGTATCGTTCCTCCCCTGTCTATAATTCCACTTACGTCACAACTAGTCATCTTAAAGATATCGTTATCCACCATACCTTTATAACCTCTTCTTACTCCAAACACTTCTATTCCATGGTGAAATGCAAATTTTGCCGCTGATCTAATAGCAGCATTCATTCCTGGTGCATCTCCTCCACTTGTTAATATGGCTATTCTTTTCATGTCCAAACACCCCTTCAAATATAACTTCTACGGTTATTTTCTAATAATTTAATGGTTATTCAAGAGGTTTTTTTATCTATACCCCTTGATTTATTTCACCCATTTTTCTAAATTTTTCATATCTATAATCTTTTAATTCCATTATAGGAAGATCTTTTAATTCTCCATAAGCTTCCAATACTTTGGTTTTTAAGTTTTTAGTCATTGTCTCATAATCTCTGTGAGCTCCCCCTAAAGGTTCCTTTATGATATCATCTATTACGCCTAATTCTTTCAATTGCTTGGCTGATATTTTAAGGTCATTTGCTACCTGCGGTGCTCTTGCTGCATCTTTATATAGGATAGCTGCACACCCTTCCGGTGATATTACAGAATATACACTATTTTCAAGCATAAATACTCTGTCTGCCACTCCCAGTGCCAACGCTCCTCCAGATCCACCTTCCCCAATAACAACTGCTATAATTGGAGTTGACAGACCGGCCATTTCCATAAGGTTTCTGGCTATTGCCTCTCCCTGTCCATGTTTTTCCGCCTCTATCCCAGGATATGCTCCTGCTGTATCGATCAGTGTTAAAACCGGCAATTTAAATCTTTCAGCTAACTTCATAAGCCGGAGAGCCTTTCTATATCCCTCTGGATTTGCCATCCCAAAGTTTCTGTAGATATTGGATTCCATATCTCTACCTTTTTGATGACCGATTATTACAAACCTGTTTCCATCTATCTTTCCGATCCCTCCTACAATAGCCGGATCATCTTTAAATAATCTATCCCCGTGCAGTTCTTCAAAATCTTCTACAATATGCTCTATATAGTCTAAAGTATATGGTCTCTTTGGATGTCTGGCTACCGACACCCTCTCCCATGAACTCAAATTTTTATAAGTTTCCACCAACATCTTTTCTTTCTCTGCCTTTAATTTCTCTATCTCGGCAGATAGATCGATCTCTTTCTCTTTGGAAAATTCCTCTAATTCACCTATTTTTATCTCTATATCTTTTAATTTTTTTTCAAATTCCATATCATTAACCCCCAAATTATAGTCCAAATAAATTATCTAATACCCTGTGTACAGTTTTCTTCAATTCTTCCCTCTTAGCAATGATATCCACCATTCCACATTCTTGGACGAATTCACTGAGTTGAAATCCTTCAGGTAATTTTTGTTTTATTGTCTGTTCTATAACTCTAGGTCCTGCAAATCCTATAAGAGCTTTTGGCTCACTGATGATTACATCTCCCAACATGGCAAATGATGCAGTTACTCCTCCAGTAGTTGGATCTACCGGAATAGATATAAACGGTATCCCCTTTTCACGAAGTCTGTCCAGTGCCGCAGAAGTTTTTGCCATCTGCATAAGTGATAATATTCCCTCATGCATCCTGGCTCCTCCAGAAGTCGCCACTACTATTACAGGTATATTTTTTTCAATACCCCTTTCAATTGCACGGGTTATCTTCTCCCCTACAACCGTTCCCATACTTCCACCTAAAAAAGAAAAATCCATGGCAGCTATACTGACTTCCAGGCCAAACATCTTTCCTATTCCGGAGATAACCCCTTCTCTTAATTTAGTCTTCATTTTTGCATTTTCTATTTTTTCTGCATAATCAGGAAATTTAAGGGGATCTTTTGTATACAAGTTTACATCAAATTCCTCAAAAGAATCCTTATCTATCAACAATTCAATCCTTTGCTTCCCGCTCATCTTAAAGTAGTTGTCACAGTTCGGACATCTCATCTCATTTTTTTGGATCTCTTTTTTATAAATAATTTCATTACACCCCGGGCACTTAACCCACAGTCCTGATCCTGTTATATTCGGTTCTACCTTTTTTGATTCTGCCTTCTTTTCTACCTTTTTTTTCTCAATCTTCAATGTAGCGTATTTTTTTTTATTAATAGAGAAAATACCCATTAACTTCACTCCTCCTAGTTAGTAAAAATAAATACAAGACTTTTACGTCTAATATAAATTTTACTAGATTTTATATATTATTGCAAACTTCCCATTGCGTCATTATTGTTATTTTACCATATAATCTTGTTTAATTTTTACTCAAAACAAAAAAACTATCTTTTTTGCAGAATAAGTTATTTTTTTAACTTATTTTTTCTTCCGCCCCATAAGAAAAGTATAGACATAAAATATAATTACAACTGTTATTATACACTATATTATGCTTTTTTTGTATCTCTATCTTTTTCCCTTTATATCACTAGAGAGATTGACATTTACAAGTTTGAATTATATACTTTATTAACAATAAATTTTTAGGAGGCTACTATGAAAAATAAGTTAAAGATGATTTTCCTTTCTGGATTGATCCTGTCTTTAGGAGCATGTACCAATCTTCAAGATACATTTACAGGTACTCCTACATACACAGAGATAGAAAAAGCTAATTTTAATGTACAGGAGGAAACACAATTATTTGCCATGGGGAGTTATAAGGTAAATGAAAGCGGGACTGCTGTGGCTAAGATGAAAGCAAAAGAGGAAGCAGAAATATATTTAAAGAAACAAATTTTCACCGAGACTACAAATGTATTAAATTCATTTTTTAATGAGATCCATACTAAAAATATCGTAGTTTCTAAAAACACCATTGAGGATCTGGCTAACCTGGTTTCATCCCAACTGATAAATGACGCTGTTACGACAAACTCTTGGAACAATGAAGGCAAAGAATTTATTGTTTTAGCTATAGATAAAAACAGAGTTCCTGAAAAAGTAAAGGAGATCTTTGTTATCCACCTTCAAGCTATTATTGATGATCTGGATAGAGCTGTCAATAAAGTTTCCGATGAATATTTGGAGATCGCTAAACCTCCTGTTGTCATTGCAGCTGAGGAAACACCTAAGGCTGAAGTGGAAGCTATAGAATCTAACGATCCTGTCAATGAGACAGATACAGACAAAAATGGTGAACCAGAAGTGTTTTTAGAAGATTTTTAAATAAAAAATTAAAAAAACAATTAAAAAATGGAAGCTTGGCTTCCATTTTTTTTAGTTTCAAAATATATATAATTCTTTTGACCATTCTCCTAAAAGTTAGTATTTATCACTATGAATTTTTACACTCTGAACTATCCCCAGCATCATAAAGGTAAATATATATGAACTTCCGCCATAACTCATCAGGAGAAGGGGTAAGCCTGTTACAGGCATAATACCTATTATCATTCCTAAATTTACTGTGGTATGAAAAAATATAATAGCAGCTACTCCATAACAAACCAGCCTGCCATATTCATCCTTGGAGTTATTTCCTATTCGAACTATATTATAGATAAGGGAGAAATATAAAGCTAATAATATCACCCCTCCTATAAATCCTGTTTCTTCTAAAAAAACAGCCCCTATAAAGTCTGTATGCGATTCCGGCAAAAACTTAAGTTTACTCTGAGTCCCTTGAAATAAACCCTTCCCAAATAACCCGCCTGATCCTACTGCTATCATAGACTGGGTTACATTCCACCCGCTTCCCAAAAGATCACTTTCAGGGTTTAAAAATGTTAAAATCCTTGTCTGCTGGTATTCTTTCAAAAGAAAAAAATATGCAAACGGGACAAAGGCTACCGCACTTCCAAGCATTATAACTATTGTTTTGGTATCTATTCCGTGAATAAATATTAATACTCCAAATATTGCCATGAGTGTAAGGGCAGTCCCCAGATCCGGTTGTTTTAATATCAATATAAATATAGGCAGAATATGGACTCCAGCCTTGATCACATCTTTTAGGCCTGAAAAACTATTTTTATATCTATCCACCAAGAGCCTTGAAAAGGTTAATACCATAAAGATCTTTGCAAACTCCGACGGCTGCAAGTTCATAAACCCTAAATCTATCCATCTTTTAGCTCCTAATCTACTTACTCCAAATGCAAACACAGCCAGCAGGGAGATCAGACTTATCCCGTAGATCAGCCTGGAATATCGCCTGTACAGCTTAAAATCAATCATAGAGAAAACAAAATATACTACTATTCCCAACAGGAGCCAAATCAGGTCTTTTTTTAAAAAAGAAGTGGTTTTGGTATAGGTCGCACTATATATTGTGAATGCACTAATTATCGCTATCAACAGTGCATTCAGTAAAATTCTATAACTCATTTTTTTTATTTTTTTGATCAAAACTCTCATATCTCTATTATTTTTCATTTTTTCCACCTATCTATAATTATTGCTATTTCCCTGTATGACCAAAACCACCTGTGGATCTTTTACTTTTTTCCACCTTATCCGTTTCAACAAATTCCATCTTATAGACCTTTTGAAGGACAAGCTGACCAATTCTTTCCATGGGATTTATAGTGTACTCATCTGAGCTCAGGTTGATTAGGATTATCCCTACCTCTCCCCTGTAGTCTGAATCTATGGTTCCGGGAGAGTTTACCAAGGTAATCCCGTGTTTCATCGCCAGCCCACTCCTGGGTCTTACCTGAACCTCATATCCAAATGGTATCTCCATAACGATCCCTGTAGGAATCAACCTTCTCTCCAAACTTTTTAAGGTTACAGGGGTTTCAATATGAGCACATACATCCATCCCGGCTGCGCCGTCTGTCATATATTTAGGAAGGGTTACCCCTTCCTCTGTTATTATTTTGACCTCTACTTTTTTCATAAGTTTTTTCTCCTTTTGCCACGAATCATATTAATTTTTGAAACCGCTAATGTCGCAAACTGTATGGGAAATTCATGAATTACCCCTTCATAAAGTCAAAACACCTGACACAGATTTAACTGATTTTCAAACCTAAATCTACACAGATTTAAAATCCTTTCTTTTGTCACTAATTACACGTATTATCACTAATATAACCCTATTTTCGTGTTAATTAGTGTCATTCGTGACTAAAGT
>JAUXGP010000216.1 GCA_030621995.1 Psychrilyobacter sp. | reverse complement strand
ACTACCTCAAAAAGATCATCTACCGTCATATCCTTTATGTTTTTTCCGTATTTTGCTACTGCATCATACATAGGTACAGTTCCCAGCATTACATCGGAATATTCAACTAGATCTCTTCTGAATTCTTTTGTAGCCCCATATATACTAAGATCCATAATAGCATCGGCTTTATATTCCAGTGCTTTTTTTACCTTTTCAAACTCCAGATCTAAATCATAAGAATCTTCCGATACTCCCAAGTTTACATTTACCTTGGTTCTCGTTCCCTCTCCTACAGCTATCCCCCTGAGAGATTTATGATTTTTATTTGCAGGTATTACAATCTTCCCTTCACTCATCTTTTGGAGCAGTGTTTTTTCATCTATAGATTCAGATACCAGTACATCTCTCATCTCCTTTGTTATGATCCCTTTTTTAGCTGCATTCATCTGTGTTGTATAATTATTCATCCTATCCCCCTATTATTTCATTTAATTTTTTTATTTTTTCTACAATATTTTCCGCCCCTACGATCTCACTCACCAAACATATACTGGCTGCTCCTAATTTTTTTACTTCTTCTATGTTACTTTCTTTTATCCCGCCAATGGCTACAAAGGGAAGATCTATATTCTTTACTACCTCTTCCAGATACTCCAAACCTACAGGATCTTTCTCCTTTGTAGTGGTTTTAAATATAGGCCCTACCCCAATATAATCAGCTCCATCTAATACAGCTTTCTTTGCATGATTAAGGCAGTGAGTAGACTTACCAATTATCTTATTTTCTCCAATTAACTTTCTCACATGGGAAATATCCATATCATCCTGCCCTACGTGAACCCCGTCAGCATCTACTAAGATAGCTATATCCACATGGTCATTGACTATGAAAGTAACATCATTTTCCCTGCACAGCTCTCGAACCTCTATAATCTCTGCTATCTTTTCCTTTATAGATTTCTCCTTTTCTCTATATTGAATTATTTTTATCCCGCTATCAATCATAGATTTCACACAGTCTATATTAGATCTTCCATTGGCAAACTTTTCTCCTGTAATCCCATATATCCCCTTAGGTATAATCTTTTTAAAATTTTTAGACATGGTTTTTTCTATCTCATAGCTACTAAACCTTAAATTTTCAATTTCCTTTGAAATATTATATTCTCCTATAATTTTACTGATTTCTTCTATAGTTCTGAGAGCTTCATTTACCCTTTTAAAATTCCCGAATATTAGATTTTTTATATTTTCTTTCTTATCTAAATCTGAATTAGAACTTATTGTTTTACCTATGTCTTTTTTGGAATCCCTGGCCGACAAAAGTTTATGATCCATAGATAAAAATAATTTTCTTACCCTATGCCTCATCTCCCGGAGTTCATTTGTAGATACCGTATCTTCAAAATTAAATCTAGAAATATCCTCTAAAACCCTAATTCCTTCACAAGCACGATTTATATTGGCATCCAAAATTCTAAATCTCTTCATAATATCCCCCCTTACTCATAACAATATTAGCCATTATAGAAGCTACTATCAAAACCTTGGGAGAATAAGTTTTGTATTCTTCTATTCCCTTTTTAAAATCTCCAACTACATATAGATTCTTTCCAAATTTTTTAGTTATAATATTATCTATATCATGGTGGGCTATCCCGGAAGCCGACACAATAAGTTTATTAGAACTATAAAATTCCTCTATCAAAAGAGTTTTATACTCTTTTTTATCCAAGGCTTCCACCAAGATATCACAGTCGTCGAAGAGTTCTTTTGCATTGTTTTTTTCAATTTTTACATCCAGGATCTCTAAGTTTAAATCAGGAGCTATCCTCTCTAAATTTTCTTTCAAAGCCTCAACCTTAGACCTGCCTATCTGGTCATGAAAATAAAACTGCCTGTTGAGGTTGGAATGATCTATCCTGTCAAAGTCAGCTATTTTCAGATTGGATACCCCGCTTCTCACCAGGTTTACTGCCACATTGGAGCCTATCCCTCCGGCTCCTAAAATACCTATTTTCATACGATCATCTCCCAGTCTTTATGAACCACCTGGTAACCTCTGGATCTTATGGCTTTTTCCGTTTCCTCCACACTTCTGTTGTCTGAAATTTCAAATTGTGGTGTTGATTTTTCCAAGTCGCTGTATGCTCCTACATTGGTTTTGGATCCTGCTGAAAATTTTGTTACTCCCAACCCAATCAGATTATCCCTGAATTCAGCCACCTCTCTGGTGGAAATATTTATCCCTGCCTTAGGCAGAAATAATCTATAGGCCAGTACAAATTGAACAAAACTAGGATCATCCAAGATATATTTACTTTTATAGCCACCCTCTGCCTCATTGATTCTCGGCAATGAGATAGAAAATTCACTGTTTAAATATTTATCTGTAAGATATTTAGCATGAAGGCCCGATAGATAAGCTTCTTTCACCAGGTTTCCCAATCCGAACAACGTCCCTATATTTATACTTCGCAGCCCTGCCATTGCCCCCCTTTCCGGTGTTTCCAGCCTCCACATATAGTCTGCTTTTTTCCCGCCTAGATGCACACTCTTGTAGATTTCCTCATCATAGACTTCTTGATAGATCGTCAGCCCGTCTACTCCTATTTCTCCCAGTCTTTTATATTCTTCAGTCTCCAATGGATATATCTCTATAACCACAGAATCAAAGTGTTTTTTCAATATTTTCACAGCATCCTCAATATAGTCTACTCCTACCAGCCCTTCGGCTTCCCCTGTCAAAAGTAATATATGCCTTATCCCTGTTTTAGCTATCTCCACAGCTTCGGCCTCTATCTCAGCTAAGTTCAGGTGTTTTCTGTTTATCTTATTGTTCTTATTGAACCCGCAATAGGTGCATTCATTGGTGCAGTAATTTGAGATATACATGGGAATATACAGACTGATTATCTTCCCGAACTGCTGGACACTCTTTCTTTGAGCAGCCCTTGCCATCTCCTCCAAGTGATCCTTGGCTTTAGGAGATAACAGGTTTAAAAAATCAAACTTAGTTAATTTTTCTTTATCTATAGATTTTTTTATCCCCTCATGGGTAAGTTCTCCCATATATTTTTCCATATCAAAACTTTTAAATTTTTCTATTTCTTTATAAAATGACATCTTCCCTCCATTTTTTTAATTATTATGCAAAAATCCTGTTAGTGGCGACGAGGCATTCGCATATCTGCTTTCCTCTGCCATCCGAGCATTATACGCCATCCTTCCTGCTTTCACAGCCAAAGAAAATGCTTTCCCCATCTCAGCCGGGTTGGAAGAACAGGCTATTGCAGTGTTTACCAGGACTGCTGCTGCTCCCATTTCCATAGCTTCTGCTGCCTGGGATGGTTTACCTATCCCTGCATCTACTATGATGGGCAGATCTATATTTTCTATCATTATCTCTATCATTGCCTTAGTTTCTATTCCTCTATTGGATCCAATAGGAGAACCCAAAGGCATTACCGCTGCTGCCCCGGCTTCCTTTAATCTCTGCCCTGCTATCAGATCCGGAGTCATATAGGGCAGGACTATAAATCCTTCCTCAGCCAGCACCTTGGTTGCTTTTATAGTCTCTGCATTATCCGGCATAAGATATTTCATATCGTTTATT
>JAUXGP010000255.1 GCA_030621995.1 Psychrilyobacter sp. | reverse complement strand
CCTTTATATCTGCCTCCCCACCTTTTACTTTTTTTTCTTCTTTCCCCTGTGAAGTTATTTTTTCTTTTGCCAGTATTTTTTTATTGTTGAGTTTTTCTTTTTCTCCTGTATAATTTTGACCTATATAAAGGTGAACTGCTATCCCCAATGCCAAAATCCCGGTTAATATTAAAATTCTCTTTTTCATATATTTTATCCTCCCTTTCCCATCCTGCGAAATTGTAGAGGTAATTCATGAATTACCCCTTCGTAAATTCAAAACCCTTTCTTTTGCCACGAATTAATACCAATTTTCTCTAATAATTTTTTTAACACATAACTGAAATTTAGAGTTATATGTCAAAATTCTTTGATTTTAGGATTTTATTGATATCATAATTCGTTATGAACTTCTAAAGTTTATTTTCATTTTTTTCTTCTCACTACTAGTATATCTCTAATTTTAACCTTATTCAACAGATTTTATTTATTTTAGAAATACCATATTTTTCAATACTTAGTGCACTCTTTATGTACATTAAAATATTTTAATCGCACTGTTTACAATACCTAAAAAATAGTATATAATACATTGTTAAGACCAAAATAATCATACAAAAGGAGAGTGGAGTAATGTCAAAAAGAAAAAAACATCTAACAGAATTTTTATTTATTAATCTAGGATTTTTTATAGCAGCAATGGGGATCACTAATTTTTTAGGACCTGCAAAATTTACTGCTGGAGGATTTACAGGGCTGGCAATTTTAATAAATACACTTTTTTCAAATTTATCTATAGGTCAGGCTATGTTATTGCTTAACATCCCTGTGTTTATCTTAGGAGCTTTTATTATAGGAAAAAAATATGCTCTTACTACTACATATGCTATTATATTATTTCCATTCTATGAATGGTTTACTCATAGTTTTTTAAGATTTGATAATCCTGATGCTGATAGTTTAATATTTAAATTTATCGCTGTTGTTGCAGGTGCCGTCTGCATCGGTATCGGAATTGGGCTGGCTGTAGCTTTTGGCAGCAATACTGGCGGGACCGTTATCGTAGCTCAGATTTTTCATAAACTTTTCAAATTCCCAGTAGGAAATGTAATGATGGTAGCAGACTGTATTGTAATATTAATCTGTGCTTATTTCTTAGGGTTTGATACAGCTATCTACGCTCTGGTTTGCTCATTCTTAATCGGAAGAACTGTTAATTTTACCATTGCTAAATCTAAAGAATTCCAAGAAAATATATTTTCTGCAGCTTAAGACAGATTCCGAAGATACCTTTCACTAAAAGGTGTCTTTTTTTTTTAATCATTGACAACCATAAATAAATGGAGTATAATTTCGAAAGTTTAAAGTAGGGGAGGAAATACAATGTTAAAAAAAGATCTATCTTATACATTAGAAAAAATTATAAACTCATTGGAAACTGCTGTTAAAATGGAATCTGGCGGATTAGATGTTTTTTCTACTCCAAGTTTAATTGCTTTTATGGAAAAAACTGCATTTCTTAGTGTTGAAAAATATCTAGATAAAGAAAATACCACAGTAGGTATATCTGTAAATGCTAAACATTTAAAAGCCAACTTAGTAGGAGATAAATTAAGTTGTATTGCTACACTGACTGAGATCGACGGGAAAAAACTTTCCTTCGAAATTGTTGTTATCCACAAAGAAACTATTGTAGGAAGTTGTTTCCACGACAGATTTATTGTCAATAGGGAAAAATTTATAAATAAATTGATCAAAAGATAGATTTTACTATCTTTTTTTTTGAAAAAAATTAGGAGGATTGAGAGAAAGATGCATAAAATTAATGGAAAGACAAAGTATTTATTGGGATTACAACATGTGTTAGCTATGTTTGGAGCTACTGTACTGGTGCCATTCTTAACCGGACTTAACCCGTCTATCGCACTATTAGCCGCAGGGGGAGGTACTCTCTTATTTCATCTTTGTACCAAAAAAATTGTCCCTGTATTTTTGGGGTCTAGTTTTGCATTTATAGGAGCTATCTCATTAGTTTTAAAACAAGATGGTATAGGAGCTGTAAAAGCAGGTGTTATATCGGCAGGATTTATCTATATTTTGATGTCTATAATCATCATGGTCTTTGGTGTCGAAAAAGTAAAATCATTTTTCCCGCCAATAGTTGTCGGTCCCATCATCATGGTTATCGGTCTTAGAATGAGTCCGGTTGCCCTGGGTATGATCGGATATAACAACGGTACATTCGAACCAAAAGGCTTGATCATTGCTGTTGTTGTAGTTACTACCATGGTAGTAATCTCTGTTTTAGAAAAATCATTCTTTAGATTAGTTCCTATCCTTATCTCTGTAATGGTTGGATATACCTTGGCAGTCCTATTCGGGCTGGTAGATTTCACTCCCATTGCCAATGCTAAATGGATTGGATTTTCAGACAGTGCTCTAAAGGATCTTACGACTATGCCGGTATTTTCATGGACATCGGTTATTGCAATAGCTCCCATTGCCTTAGTGGTATTTATAGAGCATATCGGTGACATCACTACTAACGGGGCTGTTGTCGGGAAAAACTTCTTTGATGAACCAGGAATTCACAGAACTATGTTAGGAGATGGAATCGCTACACTTTTTGCAGGGTTTATTGGCGGACCTGCTAACACAACTTATGGTGAGAACACAGGTGTATTGGCAGTTACTAAGGTATACGATCCCGCTGTCCTTAGAATCGCAGCTGTATATGCCATTCTATTATCGTTTATAGGTAAATTCGGGGCTGTTTTACAGACCATCCCTACTCCTGTTATGGGTGGAATATCTATCATCTTATTTGGGATGATTTCAAGTGTAGGAGTTAGAACGCTGATTGAAGCCGATCTAGATTTTGCACATTCAAGAAATTTAATCATCGCTTCCCTTATCTTTGTTTTGGGAATTGCTATCAGCAATGTAGTTCTTTGGGGAACTATCTCTCTATCTGGTCTAGCTGTAGCAGCTATTGTAGGAGTAGTTTTAAATAAGGTTCTTCCTAAGAATATATAAGAAAAGAAAAGACATAAAAACAGGCAGCCAATGGCTGCCTGTTTTTATGTCTTATGCCAGTTTATTTATCCATTTCTTACTTACAAACCTTTTCAT
>JAUXGP010000282.1 GCA_030621995.1 Psychrilyobacter sp. | reverse complement strand
TAACAAAAATACAAGTGGATGTCTTTTCTCCTCTTCTTCTACCTCCATTTTTAGTTTTTTTACTATTTGCTTATAACTTTCTTTCTCACTTTGAAAATAACCAAATTTTTTATAACTACTTTTCCCTTCAATTTCTTTATTCCCTTCCTTTGAATTCCTAGGATATTTAATTATTGTGGCTAGTGTTGGATAAGTCAAATTATAACTATGCTTATCATTTAAAAAATCTAATTTTTTTAATATCCTAAAAGAATGTGCATTTCCATCAAATTTTATAAAATCCAATTTTTCTTCTTCAGAGAAATCACATAATTTACTATTTTCTTGTATAAATTGTTTAAAAAAATCTTGAATAACTTTTTCACCATAATGACCAAATGGTGGATTCCCTAGGTCATGTACTAAACCTGATGTTGCTAAAATAGAACTAATTATTCCTCTGAAGTTTTCTTTTATTTTTCCTGTTAAAATTAATTCATTCTCTACCCCCATTCCTATTCTTCTTGCCAAAGTAGAAACTTCTATTGAATGAGTTAATCTAGTTCTAACAAAATCACTTTTTTCTAACGGGAATACCTGTGCCTTATCCTGAAGTCTTCTAAATGGCGAACTAAAGATAATTCTTGATAAATCATTCTCAAATTCATTTCTCATATCACTTTCCATTGGTTTATTTGAACTTTCTCTAAATCTAACAGGATTTAATAAAAACTTCCATTCCATCATTTTTAATCACTCCTTTTTTATACTATTCAACACAATTACTTCTACTTCACAAACCTGTGGAATCCTTTTATGTAACCATTCTATGATTTACCTCTCTCATCCTCCGCTTATTTCCTCTAATTCTAAAGGTTTACATTTAAAATTAAGTTTTAATTATACTTAATTTTAATACTCGTAAAAACCCAGAAAAAAGGAGTTAATCTTAATAGGGAGATTTGAAAAAAAATAAAAAAGCAGTAAATCTCATTAGATTTACTGCTTTTTTATTTTTAGTCGTCACTCTTGTCATACGGCTTTCCAGAACTAGCTGGTGCCACTGCCTTTCCTACTACTCCTGCTAAGGCTAATAGTGTAAGGATGTATGGTAACATTTGGATAAATTGAGGCGGTACTCCGGTTACATATTGCTGGATTAAAGTCTGTCCTGCATCTGCAAAACCAAAGAGTAAACTTGCTCCTAATACTCCACCTGGTGTCCATTTACCAAATACTAAGGCTGCCAAGGCTATAAATCCTCTACCTGCCGACATCTCCTTGGTAAACTGTGATAATGCACCGATAGATAGGTAAGCCCCTCCAAGACCAGCTAACAGTCCTGACATGATTACACCAAAATATCTTACTTTTAATACATTGATACCTACTGTATCTGCTGCCAATGGATGTTCTCCAACAGCTCTCATCCTAAGACCCCATACTGTTTTATAGATAAACCAGTGAGATGCAAAGGCAATTATATAGATAAGAAATACTATCATAGACATTCCAAAGAATGTAGCTGTCTTAGGTACTGTAGGAGTATTCCCGGACTGGTTAAATAATACTCTTAACATAAACACTGTAAATCCAGAGGCGAATAGGTTGATTGCTACCCCTGATACTACCTGGTTACCCTTGTATTTAATACTGAGGATTGCATGTAATAAGGCCATGATTCCACCAGCCATCATTCCACCAAGGATTCCAACATATGGATTTCCTGTATAGTACGATACTACTGCTGCTGAGAATGCACCCATAAGCATCATTCCCTCCAGCCCTATGTTTACAACACCTGTAAGTTCAGAAAACATTCCACCGATTGCCGTAATCAATATAGGAGCAGCTTGTCTGATCGTAGCCAAAATTAAACTTATAAATATAGACATTAGTTACTCACCTTCTTCTTTTTATCCAATATTGCATGGAACATATTTTCCGCTGCAATCAATAAGATTATTATAGCCTGAATTATTATTATTATTTGACTCGGGATAGATGTATTGAACTGCATAGATCTGCCACCAGTTCTAAGTGCTGCAAATAATATAGCTGCAAATAATGCTCCTACCGGTGAATTTTTCCCCAGCAGTGCTACTGCGATACCATCAAAACCATAACTTCCCATGATTCCCTGTCTGTAAGTATATTGTCCTACTCCTCCAAGGATTCTTTCGGCACCTGCCAATCCAGATAACGATCCTGCTATTCCCATGGCAAATAATATTCTCCATTTTACATTTATTCCTGCATTTTCAGAAGCTGTAGGGTTAAGTCCCACGGCTTTGATCTCATATCCAGTGATAGTTTTTTCAAACATAAACCAGATAACTATCACAGCTATTACTGCTATGATAAATCCTACGTTAAGTGCCACTTTTGTATCCGGCATCAGCATTGCCAGTCTGCTGGCTTCAAATACTGGAGGAGTCTGCGGACTTGGTCCCATAGGTCCCCCTGCTTTCAATGGATAGTTTAATCCATATTGTTCAAAGTTTAATGCTATATAGTTTAACATGATAGTAGATATTACTTCATGTACTCCTAATTTTGCCTTTAACCACCCTGCAATTCCTGCCCAGGCAAAACCTGCTGCTGCTGCTATGATCAATACTACGAATACATTGTTTATACCAATGTTGTGTACAAAAGCTCCAACTGCTGCTGCTGCTAATCCACCCATTATAACTTGACCCTGTGCTCCGATATTAAATAATCCTGCTTTAAAAGCTACCAATACAGATAACCCGGTAAAGATCATAGGTGTTGCTTCTAACAGTGTTCTTGCAATGGCTCTCTTACCATCAAAAG
>JAUXGP010000057.1 GCA_030621995.1 Psychrilyobacter sp. | reverse complement strand
AGGAGTAATAAAAGCTTTTTCAGGTAAATATAAAGAAGCTATTTCAGATTATAATAAAGAAATAGAATTAAATCCAAATGATAAAAGAGCTATAGAGAATCGAAGAATTGCAAAAAAAAAATTATCGCAATTTAAAAACAAATAATAGAAAAAGTTTGTTATATTATACTTTTAACTTAGAGGGTAAAAACGGCATTTACTACGGTACCTGTAGCCTCTAAAATAAAAGAAAGATCCTAAAAATCTTAGGATCTTTTTCAATTACCTTTCATACTTTACCAATTTATTTCTAAACCTACTCCAACTTCTTTTACAGGTAAAGTTTTATTTATTTCTGCTCTAACAGAAAATGAAGTACAATGGCAAGGGTATAATTCCTTTAAATTATTTTGCCTTAGATAATCGATAGTTTTATTGACCTGTTCAGTTACTTCAAATAAATGAAATCCTCCTATAACTCCTAATACCCTATCATCTTTACATACTTTTTTTGCATATTCTATTATATTACATATCCCACTGTGAGAACATCCTGTAATAATATAAATACCATTTTCATTCTTATATGCAAGGGCTGTATCATCCATTACATAATCATCAACCAAAATTTCATCAACAATTTGTGTGCCAATAGATCTTCTATTTTCAAAATCATTCATTTGAGGTATTTCTCCTAAAAAAGTTATATTTTTACTGACTTTAATAGGGGTTTTTGAAAGGATTAAATTACATTTTTCTTTTAGTTCTTCCTTTAAAATAGGAGAACAAATTTTTAAGTTATCAATTTGTTTTTCGTTAAATGCATCTGGATGAGCGATAATAGAAATATTTTTTTTATGATCTTTTTCAAAATAGTATTTTAATCCTCTTGTATGGTCGTCGTGACCATGTGAAATAACAATAGCGCTTATATTTTCTAGATCTACACCTAATGCAGTAGAATTTTTTAAAAATAAATCAGAATACCCTACATCCAATAACAAACTAGTGCCCTCATCTTCAATATAATATGAAACAGCCGGTTCCCCGCAATAATATTGGTCAATATATGTGTTGTTATCTACTAAAACTTTTAACTTCAATTTGTTGCCTCCTTTATGTAATATTAATAAATATTACACCCTAACATGTGATTAATTGATTTGTCAATAAGAGGATTAGAAGACTCTCTAAAATTAATTTTATTTGATTTTTCCAGATACTAAAGTATTATTAAAGTATAGTGTTTTAATATTTATGATGAAAGTTCTAATTTTTAACGAGGAGGAATTATAGTGAGATGTAATAACAGATTAAAAGATGAATATTTTACAAAATTAGATGAGTTTATTTATTCTTTAGAAGATCAAAAAGGAGAACTAATCACAGTTTTGCATAGGGCACAAGATCTTTTTGGATATCTCCCCTTGGAAGTGCAGACTCATGTCGGTAAAAAAATGGGCATCCCCCTTTCAGAGATTTATGGTGTAATAACTTTTTACTCATTTTTTACTATGACACCTAAAGGTGAACATCCTATTTCAATTTGTATGGGGACTGCATGTTATGTAAATGGTTCTGAAAATATTTTAAACGAATTTAAAAGGGAGTTAGGATTAAAAATTGGAGAAACGTCAAATGATGGGAAATTTTCTATTGATATACTCAGATGTGTAGGGGCATGTGGAATGGCTCCTATAGTAACTGTAGGAAAAAAAGTCTATGGAAGGGTTAAGGCCGATGAAGTGGTCAATATACTAAAAGAATATAATTAGGGGGGAGACAAGGTGATTAATGGAATTAATGATTTGAATAAGATAGTAGAAGAAAAATATTTAGCTGATAAAAAAAATAAAACTATTATAAAAGTATCTATGTCGACCTGTGGTATAACTGCCGGAGCTGACACTATTTTTGAGTACTTCCAAGAGGAGATAGAGAGGGAAGGGAACGATTCTATAAAACTTATCTCTACAGGGTGTATGGGACTCTGCCATTCTGAACCAACAATAGAGGTTACCCTTCCAGGAGGAGATTCCAATGTTTTCGGGAATCTCAATATTACAAAAGCTGAAAAAATATTAAAGGATATTAAATATAATAAAACTCATGAAACTGACGTATTTATAAGTAAGAAGCTGAAAAAAATAGTTTTAAAAAATTGTGGGTTTATAGATCCGGAAAATATAGTTGAGGCCATAGGAAATCATGGATATTTTGCTTTAAATAAAGTTCTTACCGAGATGACACCACAGGAGGTAATAGATGAAGTAAAACTTTCCGGCCTTCGGGGAAGAGGGGGAGGAGGTTATCCTACAGGTTTAAAATGGCAATTTGCAGCTAATAATAAAGCAGATCAAAAATATGTAGTATGTAATGCTGATGAAGGAGATCCGGGAGCATTTATGGATAGATCCGTATTAGAAGGAGATCCCCATACTATTTTAGAAGCTATGGCAATCTGTGGATATGCCATAGGAGCTGATCAGGGAATTATTTATATTAGAGCTGAATATCCCCTGGCTATTAAAAGGCTTGAAAAAGCAATTATGGATGCAAATACCCATGGACTTTTGGGGAAAAAAATATTTGGGACTGACTTCAACTTTAAAATTCGTTTGAAATATGGAGCAGGGGCATTTGTTTGCGGCGAAGAAACCGCTCTACTTCATTCCATGGAAGGAAAAAGAGGAGAGCCCACCTTAAAACCACCTTTTCCCGCTGAAGCTGGGTACTGGGAAAAACCTACAAATGTAAATAATGTAGAGACTTATGGAAATATCCCTTCTATAATCAATAAGGGTGCCATTTGGTTTAAAAATATTGGGACGGAAAAATCATCTGGGACTAAAGTTTTTGCATTGGCTGGAAAGGTAAGAAATGTTGGACTTATAGAAGTTCCTATGGGAACTACCTTAGAAGAGGTTATTTTTGATATTGGCGGTGGAATTGTAGGAAACAAAGAATTTAAAGCTGTTCAAACTGGCGGGCCTTCTGGAGGCTGTCTTACAGAAAAAGACCTGGAGACACCTATAGATTTTGATAACTTAATAGCCAAAGGTTCTATGATGGGATCTGGTGGAATGATAGTAATGGATGAAGATGATTGTATGGTCGCAATAGCTAAATTTTACTTAGGTTTTACTGTGGAAGAATCTTGTGGTAAATGTACGCCTTGTAGAATAGGTACTAAAAGGTTATATGAAATTTTAGAAAGAATTACAGATGGAAAAGGCAGTTTAAATGATCTTAAATTATTAAAGGATCTATCCAATACAATAAAAAGAGCATCTTTATGCGGACTCGGGAAAACTGCTCCGAATCCTGTCCTTTCTACACTTATCAATTTTCATGAGGAATATACAGCCCATGTAAAGGAGAAAAAATGTCCAGCTACTGTATGTATAAACCTCATTCAATTTACGATAACAGATAAATGTATCGGCTGTACTGCTTGTGCAAAGGCATGTCCAACAGAAGCTATTATGGGAAGGGCAAAAGAGAAACATTTTGTTTTTCAAGACAGGTGTATTAAATGTGGTGCATGTTACAATGCTTGTAAATTCAATGCAATTGAGAAGAGATAGGAGGGGAAGATGGAAACTGTAAAGATAAAAATTAATGGTATAGAAATAGAAGCACCTAAACAAGTTACAATTTTAAGTGCTGCCAAGAGTGCAGGAATACATATCCCATCTCTTTGCCACTTAAAAATAGGTGAAATGGATTATATTAATGACTGTGCTTCATGCAGGATTTGTGTTGTGGAGATAAATGGACAAGAAAATCTCTACCCATCATGTGAAACTAAAGTATCTGAAGGTATGGAAATAGTTACAAATTCTACGGAACTCATTGAAATAAGAAAATCAATTTTAGAATTACTTTTATCTAATCATCCAAAGAACTGTCTGACATGCTCAAAATCGGGAGAATGTGAATTACAAAAATTAGCCGATGAATTCAGGATAAAAAATATCAGATTTGAAGGGGAGGAATCAACTTATAGAATAGATAATTCAGCTGCAATAATAAGGGATATCAATAAGTGTATTATGTGTAGAAGGTGTGAAACTATGTGTAATAAGGTTCAAACTTGTTATGTGCTGTCTGCTGTTAACAGGGGATTTGAAGCAGTTATTTCCCCTACTTATGAACAGGATATAGAGGACACCAGTTGTACTTTTTGTGGCCAATGTGTAGCTGTATGCCCTGTTGGAGCTCTCCATGAGAGAGATTATACTTGGGAGGCAGTGGAGGCTTTGGCTGATCCCAGTAAAACAACGGTAGCACAGGTCGCCCCGGCTGTGAGGGTAGCTCTCGGTGAAGAATTTGGGTTTGAACCGGGAACAGATGTAAGCGGAAAAATAGTCAATGTCTTAAAGAAAATGGGATTTGACCATGTATTTGATACCAATTTTGCTGCAGATTTGACTATTATGGAAGAGGCAACAGAATTAAAAACCAGAATAGAAAAATATCTAGCTGGAGATAAAGATGTAAAACTTCCGCTGCTCACATCATGTTGCCCGGCATGGGTGAAATTTATAGAGCATAATTATCCTGAAATGCTAGATGTTCCGTCTACTGCTAAATCTCCTCAACAAATGTTCAGTAGTGTGATAAAAGAAATATGGGCTAAGGATATGGGGCTAAGAAGAGAGGATGTATTTGTGATCTCTATAATGCCGTGTTTGGCTAAAAAATACGAGGCCTCCAGGGAAGAATTTTCAAAAGATGGAAATAGGGATACCGATCTATCTATTTCAACGAGGGAATTAGCTAATTTAATAAAACAGAGTGGCTTTAATTTTGAAGTGTTGGAGGATGTGCCTTTTGATAATCCTTTCGGTGTTTCAAGTGGAGCTGCCGATATATTTGCTAGAACAGGGGGAGTAATAGAAGCTGCTACGAGAACTGCCTATGAATGGATTACAGGAACTAGTTTAGAAAATGTTGACTTCTCTCAATTGAGGGGATTAGAAGGGGTAAGAATAGCAGAAGTTCCCGAACTAACAATAGACGGATCTCCCCTAAGAATTGGTATAGCCCATGGATTAGGATCAGCCAGGGAATTATTAGATAAAATTAGGAATGGAGAAGAGGTTCTACACGCTATAGAAATTATGGCATGCAAAGGTGGATGTATTGGAGGAGGAGGTCAGCCTTACCACCATGGTGATTTTGAAATTATAAAAAAAAGATTTGAGGGGATTCAAGCTATAGATAATAATAAAAAAATAAGAAAATCCCATGAAAATCCTTATATTAAAGAACTCTATGAAAAACATCTGGGAGAACCTATGAGTGATAAAGCACATGAACTTTTACATACGAAATACTTCCCTAGAAAGAAAAACTAAATAATTTCTATTGGTATAAAGTTGTCACCATTCGTATTCAATAGTTTAAAAGCATAAGAAGAAAAATAAATAGAGTACTAATTAAATTCACAGTATTTTCAACGAAGATAAGTGTATCTTTGATTTTAGCTAGACAGACTCAATCAAAGATAAAGTAGGATGATAAAATAGTCATTTTATTAATATATGCATTTTAAAAGCCGGCTAATAATTTAGCCGGCTTTTAAAATTGCTTATTTTTATTGGTATTTAGAGAAACGTGGGGTATACTTTATTAATAAGATTTAATTTACAGGTGGTGAAACTATGACTAAGAAGAAAATAATATGTTTAAAATGCAAAAAAGAATTTGAAACAGATATAGATTCTGTTGGAGTTCCATATAAGAAAATTTGTCCATCATGCAAGAAAAAAAATTCTCGTTATGCACGTGGAGTAAGCGGAAGAATATAGTACTAACTGGATCCAGGCAGTTATAACAGATGTAACATCGGAATTCAATAAATACCATTTTTTAAAATGAGAGGAGAAAAATTGTGAACAATGGAAATTTTAAAATTATAGAATACGAGCATAAATACAAGGAAGCATATATAAATTTAAATATGGGCTGGTTAAAAGAATATAATCTGTTGGAAGAGAGAGATATAACTATCATTGAAAATGTTGAAAGTGAAGTTCTGGAAAAAGGCGGGAAAATATTTTTATTGAAAACTGAAGGTGATGATATCATAGGAACAGTTGGTTTACTGCCACAGTCAGAAAATACTGTTGAAATTATTAAATTAGCAGTGGATAAAAAATATAAAGGTTTTGGACTGGGGAAGTATCTTATGACTGAAATTATAAAAAAAGCTTATGAATTAAAATTTAATAAGATCATCTTATATACAAACAGCAAATTAAAAGTAGCAATAAAATTATATGAAAAACTAGGGTTTGTTGAATATTCTATTGGTGAAAATAATTATGAAGAAGCTGATGTTAAAATGATTTATGAAGGGGATAAATAATCATCCTAGGTATTGTCTATTATAAATCCAGATATACCATATTAAATCTCAATAAAAACTAACCACAAAAGACACTATTAATCAGTCTTAACCCTGTCAAGTAGACAACAAAATAAAAGCTACCTTTAAAAGGCTTGTTTCCGGTATTGGGACTGTTGCAAGTTTTGTGTAAACTCTAAAAATTAATGTAAAACTTTTATAAAATGAGGAGTAATTTTTTAATTATTTTCCTTTTTTATAGACTTAAAATAAAATATCTGGTTGAAAAGAGGGAGCCAACTGAATTAATAGTTGGCTCCCTCTTTTTTAATTTAATTTTCCTCTGACAAAAAGAACAGAGTTGAGCCCTTCACTCATATCTATAAGTTTATTGTAATATAAGATCTCTTCATTTTTTTCAGGAAGACTGAGACCTATTAAAACTAAACTTGCCTCAGATGAATTTTCTTTTATTGTTTCATTAATATTTTCTTTAGAGACTATAATTTTCACTTCAGCATCAACTCTTAAGGTTACAAGCATCTCAACAAGAATAGTTTTTCTGGAAACGACCTTATCTTCATCTTTTACGACACTCAAAATCCTGATTTTGGCTCCTTTCCAATCATCATTTAAGGCGATCAGATGAGCCATTGTTAACATAAGGTTACCGTTGTTTTCCAGACCTCTCCACCAGATATCAATAGATTCTTTTTGTTCGAAAAGAGTTACATCTTCATTGTGAGAAAACACTAAGATGTTTTTGTTTAAATAATTGATTTTTCTCATAAATTCTACAAGGGGTTTAATATTTTGTTTATCCCTTGACATTCCCATAAGGACGGTATTTGGTTTGAGAAGACCAATTCCACTGGATTGTACAGTTTCAAGGAAAGTATCTGCCATATTTTCTCCTACGACTACTTCAGAAAAGGCTAAAATTTTATTTTCTTTGAGATATGAATCTAAGTTTTCTTTAGCTTCTTTAATTTTTCCCTGCATATCCTCTAGATGTCCAAAAATAAACCTGACAAGAGTAATGATCCCGCGTCCCTTGGAAAAATGATTTGCTAAATATATTAAATTATTCCTGTTTTTAGGGTTTCCGGAGAAAACAATGATATCCGGTTTCCAGTTTTTCTCCTGCTTTTCATTGAATCGAAGTTTTAAAAGACATGTTCTAATGACAGATATCAATACTCCGTCTCTGAGATCTCCCCATGTTCGAGTAATGTTTTTTTTGCTTATGTAAAGGTAGATCATAAATGTAAAGGTAAGACATATAACAGTAGCTGTAAAATTTATTAAAAACATTACACCATAAGATCCAAATGCTCCTATTAAAGATATGATCCAATGAGTTTTAAAAATCGGTCTGAAACTTGGATTACCAACTAATTTTTCCAGTGCTACCACCATATTGATAGCTCCATAGGTATTTAAAAAGAACATGGTGATGACAGGAGCTACAAAGTTTAGATTGACCATAATTATAAATATAAATGCTATGATAAAACTTATAAAAGTAGCTATTCGAGGCTCGTTAGCTTTACCGCTTCCGCGACCTAAAAATGAAGGCAGAACGGAATCTTTAGCTAAAGCCTGCATAGTTCGCGGAGCCGAGATCATACTTCCAAGGGCAGAGGAGAGGGTCGCAGCCCAAATTCCACCGATAATAAATACAGGGAAATTAGCTTTGCTTATAAGTACCAGCTTATTGTTGATGAGTTCCTCTACCGGAATATTGAATCCAAACCAAAATATTTGCAGTGTGTAGATTAAAAATGTAACCCCAATAGCGTAAAACGTACCTTTAGGAATGTTTTCTTTGGGATTCATGAGATCCCCGGACATGCTGACACCTGCCAAAATACCTGTTACTGCCGGAAAAAAAACCGCAAATGTCATCCAAAAATTACCACTTTCCGCATATGTCCCCAAGGATCTAGGGACATAGTCATAATTACCAGAAGTAATAATTGTACCAAGTGAAAGGAGGATAAGGCAGAATATACCATATTGCATCTTGATTGCAAGATCTGCTCCGATACTGGAAATTACACCTATTATTACCGTGACTCCAATAGAAAGGATAAGAGTATTTATATCTGGAAATAGAAATTTAACGGATTCTATAAATCCCAGAATATAAAGAGCTACAGATATTACCTGGGACAAATATAGAGGGATTCCTATACTCCCGCCTATTTCCAGACCAAGACTTCTAGAGATAAGAAAATAAGCTCCTCCTCCCTTTACTTCCATATTTGTAGTGATACTGGCCATTGAAAAAGCGGTAGAGATAGTAATAATATGTGCCAATACAACAATACCCAGGGCTCCTAATATTCCCGCGTTCCCCACTATCCACCCGAATCTCAAATAAAAAATTACACCAATTATTGTGAGAAAGGTAGGGAGAAAAACTCCATTAAATGTTCCAAATCTTTTTTTCATATTTTCACCTCGTTATTTAAATTATATTCCTTTATTAGTAGATTGAATTCTATAACAAAAAATAATCTTTTACATAATACACTATATTTACTCCTTTAGGAACTATAATTCTATTAAGATTAAATTATTTTAATCTTAAAATAAGACATGTTT
>JAUXGP010000049.1 GCA_030621995.1 Psychrilyobacter sp. | reverse complement strand
TTTTTTCTTCTTTTCTTTCTTCTCTTTAGGAGCTTTTTCTTTCTTTTCTTTTACCTTAGTTTTTTTCTTTTTCTTCTTCTTTTCCTTTGTTTCTGCTTCTTCCTCTGAGCTAAAGTATGTTTCTACCTTATTTACCTCATCTTCGTTTAATCCAGAAACACTCTTTTTTCCCTCTATACCTAATTCATTTAATATCTCTAAGAATTCTTTACTTGTTTTATCATATTTTTTTGCCAATTCATGTACTCTCATATATACCTCCTAGTATCTATCCCGTCATACCACGAGCCACCTTCTTACTTTTGATGCCTATCAGATTTACCTCAGGCTTATCAAAGATAGCACCTAACTGCACCTTTGATCCGTAATGAATGTATTTTATATTATTCTCTCGTGCTAATCTCATAATTCTTTTATCATTTTTTTCACTGATATCTTCAGCTATTATTAAAAAATGTATTCTTTTTATATCTTCTGTAACCATGTTGATCCCAAAACTTAAAAATTCAGAACGTTTCATGGTCTCTAATAAGCTCAAATAATCTTTTTGAGCTTTTTTCACTGTTATAGCCATCTTATACAGGTCTTCATTGGATAAGTTTATTTTTTTGTTTTTAGACAGTCTTTTTATGCATTCATGGGTTTTACATATATATGTACCTCTTGCCTGCATTTTTTGATTTTCATCAAACACATACTGACCGTCTACCTCTACAATTCTAAAAAGTTCTGCCTTATCTTTTTTTTCCCTGCATACAAGACAAGTTCTAGTAGGAGTACTATTCATTTTCTCCCTCAACTGTTCCTTCTATTTCGTCTTCCATAGATAATTCTTTAGCTAATTTCGCTTCCTCTTCAACTGCCATTACATCTTCAAGAGTTTTGATGTCTACTCTCATTCCTGTTAATTTAGCTGCTAATCTTGCATTTTGACCAGCCTTACCGATTGCAAGAGATAACTGACTTTTCTCAACTATTACTCTGGCTGTTTCATCATCATCTAAGATCTCTACAGATTCTACCTTGGCCGGGCTAAGAGCTGCCTTAACGAACTCTTTTTTATCCTTTTTCCATTCGATAATATCTATTTTTTCACCATTAAGTTCAGTAACTATATTCTTGATTCTAAGCCCTCTTTGTCCGATACAGGCTCCTACAGTGTCTATATCTGTATTAGCAGAGTATACTGCTACTTTAGCACGTGACCCGGCTTCTCTTACTACTGATTTCAACTCTATTATTCCCTCTTCAATTTCAGGAACTTCCAGTTCAAATAATTTTCTTAAAAAATCATCATGCTTTCTAGAAATTATTATCTTAGGATATTTATTTGTTTTTTCAACTTCAGATACATACACCTTAAGTCTGTCTCCGACTCTATATAGGTCAGCAGGTGACTGCTCTTGTATAGTTAACACAGCTTCCTTCATGTCGAATTCAATATGAATATTTCTTCTTTCATCTATCCTTCTGATGATACCATTTAACATCTCGTGCTCATTTTCTTTAAAGTTATCATACAGATGCTGTCTTTCTGCTTCCCTTACTTTCTGGATAACAATTTGTTTTCCATTTTGGATAGCATTTCTCTTGAATTCTTCACAGTTTTCTTCGATCTCTACTATGTCACCTATCTTTGATCTTTTCTTTCCCGGTATCATTTGAGCTTCAGCCAATTCTATTTCTAGCTCATCATCTTCAACATTTTCTACCACTGTTTTTGGAACAAAAATAATTATTTTAGCTTTCATATCATCTATTCCTACCGATAAATTATCGTATTCACCATAATTTTTCTTATATGCTGCAAGGATAGCCTGCTCTATTGTTTCTATTAATTCTTCCTTACTAATTCCCTTTTCCTTTTCTAACTCATCCAAAGCTTCTAAGAAAATTTTAAAATCTTTTTTCGTCACTTTTGACCTCCTACTTATCTCTATTATCTTTAAATTCAAAAACTATATTAGCTTTTTTTATCTCCTCAAAAGGAATTTCTAAAGTTTTTTTCTCAGTATTTAAATAAACCACAGACTCTTCGCATTTTTCCAATTTACCAGTCCAGTTTCTTGAATCCTCAAGTTTATGTTTTAATATAACTTTGATTTTTTCCCCGGCAAATCTTACAAAGTCCTTCTCTTTTTTTAGTGGTCTCTCTAAACCTGGTGAAGACACCTCTAAGAAAAATTTATCCTCTATCATCTTATCTACATCTTCTGAAATACTATTGCTCACTTTAGCACATTCATCCAAAGTAATTTCACCACCAATTTTTTCAAGATACACCCTTAAAAACCAATAAGCTCCATCCTGAAGATACTCCATGTCTACTAGTTCTAACTCCATGGGTTCTAATACTGGAACAAGTAATTTTTCTACCCTGTCCAATAGTTTTTCATCCACTTTTTTTGCCATATTTTTCACCTCTCTTCTGTAAAAAACAGGGAGAGAACCTCTCAGTTCTCTCCCTCCTCTATTATTTATTTAATTCTTTCCTAGATCTTAACATAAATATCGTAAAATAGCAAGGTATCTTCTTTTTTTTCAGAAGGTTTTAACTATAAATTATATACATAATTCTCTCTGATTTTTCAGCTTAATTTATCTTATCTATATACTTTTTATCAGCCTTTATTTTTCTATCGTTCTATGCGCTCTTAACAAACTTTACTTTCCATTTCTGCACTTTGTGAAAAAATGAATTAGTTTTTAAGTATTGACTTATTAAAAAAATGGTATATACTCATACTAATAAAGTTATATGTTTTTACTGATTTTATAGACGTATTTAAAATTTAGTATTGACATATTAAAAAAATAGTATATAATGTAATAATAATTTTCATTATAGTTTATTCTATTTTTAAAAAAAAATTAAGGATGTGATATTTATGAGTACAGAAGAAAACAGAGGCCAGTGGGGATCCCGTTCAGGATTTATCCTTGCTGCTATAGGTTCTGCCATTGGATTAGGTAATATCTGGAGATTTCCATATGTAGCTGCAAGTAATGGAGGAGGAGCATTTTTAATACCTTATCTAGTTGCACTATTTACAGCAGGAATTCCATTATTGATCTTAGAATTTGCCATGGGACACAAGATCCGTTCCAGTGCTCCTGGAGTTTTTGCAAAATTGAACAAAAAATATGAAGCTATTGGATGGTTTCAAACACTTATTGCTTTTGCTATAACTACATATTATGTTGTTATTATCGCCTGGTCATTTAGTTACCTTTTCTTCGCCTTCACAGGTGCATGGGGTACAGATCCAAAGGCATTCCTATTTGGTGAGTATTTAAAATTAGGAGATGCTCCTAGCACTTTTGGTAACTTAGGTGCAAGTTTAGGGGGACTGAATCTCAAAGTTGCAGTTCCACTATTATTAGTATGGGGGATCAACTATGGTGTTCTTAGAATGGGTGTAAAAAATGGATTGGAAAAAGCAAATAAGATCTTTATGCCACTTTTAATTATCTCGTTATTCGTTATCGTAATCAGAGGAGTTACACTACCAGGAGCTATGGATGGATTAGATTATTTCTTCAGCCCTGATTTTTCTAAACTAACTGACCCGCAAGTATGGTTAGCAGCATATGGACAGATCTTTTTCTCCCTTAGTATTTGTTTTGCTATCATGTATGCTTACGCAAGTTACCTGCCTAAGAAGTCAGACATTGTTAACAATGCCTTTATGACTGGCTTAGGAAACTGTAGTTTCAGTTTAATCTCTGGTATCGGAGTATTCTCTATCTTAGGATTTATGGCTCACACTCAAGGTGTCAGTGTAGCTGAAGTTTCAACTGCCGGTGTAGGCTTAGCGTTTATCGTATTCCCAGAAGCTATAAACCAATTGCCGGGAATGAATGGATTGATCGGTGGAATCTTCTTTGTCACACTTATCTTTGCAGGATTGTCATCATCTATGTCTATCATGGAAGCGGTAGTAGCTGCTATCTCCGATAAATTTAAATTGACCAGAGTACAAGCACTAAATAGATTTGCACTTACTTCTGGAATCTTATCATTATTGGTTGCAACTAATGGTGGATTATATATACTGGATATCGTAGACTACGCTACCAACCAATATGGAATAGTTATTGCAGGTATTTTAGAATTAGTCATCTTAGGGTGGTTCTTCAACCTTGAAAGTGTTAGAACTTATGTCAATGAACTATCTGATTTCAGAGTTGGAAAATGGTGGATTTGGGCAATCAAAGGAACTTCTGTTCTTTTAGTCCTTATCTTGGTACTTAAGATAAAAGGTGAGATTGCTGCTCCATATGAAGGTTATTCTTGGACTGCATTGGGAGTTTATGGTCTAGGAGCTATGACCCTCATCACAGTTGGATCATTTATTATGGCAAAGAAAAAAGGATCTAAGGAATTTGAAGATAAAATATATAATGAGCCTATGAACAATGAGCTTGAATTAGATTTAGACTAATAAAAATATTATTTGAATAATTATAATAAATAGGAGGTATTTATATGAGTACTGGTGCTATCGTTGTTGCTGTTTGCAGCATGACCCTTCTTTGGGGTGGGTTTGCTATCTGTCTTAGAATAGCTATGAAACCTGAGAATAAATAAGACTGAACAAGAATAAAATAAACTCTAACCTGTAAATTAGACACTAAAAGTGTCAAAATTTACAGGTTTTTTCTATACCTGAAATAAAAATTAAAGAGTTTAGAATTTTAAAAAAATTATTTACTAAACTATGATCGGCTTTTTTTTATCTCCTCAAAAGGAATTTTTAAATTTATATTGTACAACTAAATGTAACAAAAAAAATTAAGGATGTGATATTTATGAGTACCGAAAAAAACAGAGGTGAATGGGGATCCCGTACGGGATTTATTTTAGCTGCTATAGGCTCTGCTATTGGATTAGGTAATATCTGGAGATTCCCATATGTAGCTGCAAGTAATGGCGGAGGAGCGTTTTTAATACCTTATCTAATTGCACTATTTACAGCAGGAATTCCATTACTGATCTTAGAATTTGCTATGGGACACAAGATCCGTTCTAGTGCTCCCGGAGTATTTGCAAAATTGAATAAAAAATTTGAAGTTATCGGATGGTTTCAAACACTTATCGCATTTTCTATAGCTACATACTATGTTGTTATTATCGCCTGGTCATTCAGTTATTTATTCTTTGCTTTCACAGGTGCATGGGGTGCAGATCCAAAGGCATTTTTATTTGGTGATTATTTAAAATTAACCGATTCTCCTATGAATTTAGGTGGATTAAACCTTAAAATTGTAGTGCCGCTATTATTAGTGTGGGGAATCAACTATACTGTTCTTAGAATGGGTGTAAAAAATGGGTTGGAAAAAGCAAATGAGATCTTTATGCCCCTTTTAGTTGTTGCATTATTAGTTATCGTAATCAGAGGAGTTACCCTTCCCGGTGCTATGGATGGTCTGGATTATTTCTTCAGCCCTGATTTTTCTAAATTAACTGATCCGAAAGTATGGCTAGCTGCATATGGACAGATCTTTTTCTCCCTTAGTATTTGTTTTGCGATCATGTATGCTTATGCAAGTTACCTGCCTAAGAAATCAGATATTGTTAACAACGCCTTTATGACCGGACTAGGAAACTGTGGTTTCAGTTTAATCTCTGGTATCGGGGTATTCTCTATCTTAGGATTTATGGCTCACACTCAAGGTGTCAGTGTAGCTGAAGTTTCAACTGCCGGTGTAGGCTTAGCATTTATTGTATTCCCAGAAGCTATAAACCAATTACCGGGGATGAATGGATTAATTGGCGGAATCTTCTTTTCTACACTTATCTTTGCAGGATTATCGTCATCTTTGTCTATAATGGAAGCGGTAGTAGCAGCCATCTCAGATAAATTTAATTTGACCAGAGTACAAGCTTTAAACAGATTTACACTTACTTCCGGGCTTTTATCATTATTGTTCACAACTAACGGTGGATTATATATATTGGATATCGTAGATTATGCTACCAATCAATATGGAATAGTTATTGCTGGTATATTAGAATTAATCATTTTAGGCTGGTTCTTCCACCTTGAGAGTGTTAGAACTTACGTCAACGAACTATCCGATTTCAGAGTCGGAAAATGGTGGATTTGGGCAATCAAAGGAACTTCATTTATTCTAACTGTTATCTTAGCACTTAAGGTTAAAGGTGAAATTACCAGTCCATATGAAGGCTATCCTTGGATTGCATTGGGAGTTTATGGTCTAGGAGCTATGATTATCATCACAGTTGGATCATTTATTATGACAAAGAAAAAAGAATCTAAGGAATTCGAAAATAATATATATCACGATCCTATAGGTAATCATCTTGAATTAGACTTAGATGAATAAAATATCGTTTAGATAATTAATTAGGAGGTGTTTATATGAGTACTGGTGCTATCATTGTTGCTGTTTGCAGCATGACCCTTCTTTGGGGTGGGTTCGCTGTTTGCCTAAAAATAGCAATGAAAGATGAAAATAAATAGAAAAACCTAAAAAAAAGAATGGAGTTTTACCTCCATTCTTTAAAAAATTTAAATTTTATTCAACCCAATACGCTTTTTTATTCATAGTATCAGCACAAATTACTCTCCCTGGATTTTGCTTAATTTCTTCCATTGAAATTAACGGCATATACATCCAACCATCATAGTATTCTTCTGGAATATCGTAAGTTGCTTCATAGCCTATCTTTTTTATGGCATTTTTTATAAACCCATATTTAGGATAATAATCCAGATGCCCTAAAACAAAAACAACATCTGTTTTTAGTTCTTTCAGTCTTTTTATCCCTTCATTTATAAGTTTCCCACCAATTCCTAATTTTTGATACTCCTTAACAACTCCTAGAGGTGCCAGGATATAAGTCAATAAGTTGTTTTTAACGTTATCTATTTTAGCCTTTGTAAAAATTATATGTCCAACTGGTTTCCCATCTAAAAATGCGATTAATGATACTATAGGTTTCCCAGTTTCATCTTCTAAAAGATCGGTAACTAAAGTTACTATCTCTTCCTCACCATAATTTTTAAATGCACCCCTATTAATCTTTATAATATCCTCATAATCAAGTTTAGTTGTTTCTCTAATTTCTATATTCAATTCATTTCTCCTTTAATTTATATATTTATTTCCCCAAAATTACCTCTTAATACAAACATAGTTCCACTCCTTGAATTCAACAAATCTCTATTCAATCATTCTGAATTATATAATTTTTGTTGTCCAGTCCTCTACATTCCATACATCTGTTACTATATCCATATAAAAATCAGGTTCATGGCTTACTATAAATACAGTACCCTTAAATCCTTTTATAGCTTTCTTCAACTCATCCTTAGCATCTATATCCAAATGATTTGTAGGTTCATCTAAAACCAAGAAATTTATCTCACGGTTCATTATCTTACCTAATCTTACCTTTGCATTTTCTCCACCTGATAAAGCTCTCATCTTCGTGCCAATATGATCTTTAGTCAAGCCACATTTAGCTAAAGCAGATCTAACTTCACCATTGGTCAGCGATGGAAACTCATCCCAAAATTCATCTAGAGCAGTTTTCCCGCTGCTTTCCTCCTCTTGCTTAAAATATCCTACTTCTAAAAATTGACCATGCTCTATCTCTCCAGATATAGCTTTAATCCTTCTTAGTATTGTATTAATAAGAGTAGATTTCCCCAATCCATTTACACCTTTTATAGCAATTTTTTCATTTCTCTCTATGGTAAAGTTAAGCTTTCTTGTTAATGGCTCATCATAACCTATTACCAGGTCTTTTACTGTGATAACTTCCCTTGAAGGTGTTCTCGCAGTTTTAAAATAAAATTGTGGTTTTGGTTTCTCTCTCTCTATAGTTATTACATCCATCTTATCTAATTTTTTTTGCCTACTCTTCGCCATATTAGTAGTCGCTATTCGAGCTTTATTACGCGCTACAAAATCTTCTAAATGTGCAATCTCTTTTTGCTGTTTTTTATATGCCTGCTCTATCTGGCGCTTTTTTAATTCATACATCTCTCTAAATTGCTCATAACCACCAGTGTATCTTGTTAATACAGCTTTTTCAATATGATAAATAACATTAGTTACATCTTTTAAAAATGGAATGTCATGGGATACCAGGATGAATGCATTTTCATAATTTTTTAAAAAATTCTTCAACCAGATAATATGATCCTCATCTAAAAAGTTAGTAGGTTCATCCAAGATTAAGATCATCGGGTTTTCTAACAGTACCTTTGCCAGTAATATCTTGGCTCTCTGCCCGCCAGATAATTCTGCTACATCTTTTTCTAATCCGATATCCATAAGTCCCAGACCAGCTGCATAGGATTCTATCTTCGAATCCAAGTTATAAAATTCAGAACTATCCAAAATACTTTGAATATCTCCTACTTCCTCTAGGATCATCTCCATCTCAACTTCGTTACAGGTTCCCATCTTTTCATATAGCTCCATCACTTCTTTTTCCAGTTCAAACATAGGAGCAAAAGCTGATTTTAAGATATCTCTAATAGTTTTTCCCTTCTCCAGACTGCTGTATTGATCCAAATACCCTGTAGTAATATGATTACACCAGCTTACATCACCTTCATCAGGCATAAGTTTTCCTGTTATTATATTTAAGAAAGTCGATTTCCCCTCTCCATTGGCTCCAACCAACCCTACATGTTCCCCCTTCAAAAGTCTAAAGGAAGCATCTTCCAATATTGTACGGGCTCCATACCCGTGACTTACCCTGCTTACATCTAAAATACTCATAAAAATTTAACTCCTATATATTAATTTTTTCATTTGAAATCGTTGAACAATTAGTATAATTTTATCATAATATATATATAAAAGATATAGAGGCGATAACTCTCTATCTTCTACAAATCCATACTATTCAATATATTCTTCAACTCTATCAGTTCTTCCCTTGAAAGAGTTATTCCTTTTCCCATCTTTTCATGAGTTTCACCCCATTCTCTGATATCAGCCTTAGCTTTCCTGTTGTTCCACGAAACCAAATTCAATTCCTTGGTCCAGCCCTTTCTTTCACTGAGTATTCCTAATTTTTCTTCTATCTCAAATTTTATTCCTGCCATCTCTCCTCCTAATTCACTTCTACTTCCAGCCCTTTATATTTAAACCCCAGTTTCTCCTTGACCATACCTATGGTTTTATGGAGTTTCATGGATTTTTCATGGGTCATAATTTCATTTTCATTTTTCTTACTTAGTATAGTTTCCACAAATGAATCCACCTCATACCCCAGCCATACATCTTCAT
>JAUXGP010000256.1 GCA_030621995.1 Psychrilyobacter sp. | reverse complement strand
TAAACTTATATAGGAATAAAAAAAACCTTTATATACGAATATAAAGGACGGTATCTTTAATCAGCATAACTGATTACAAAAGAAAAAATCCATAATTAAATTAATAGGACTTTATTCTGTTTTTCTAAGTTTTCTAACAATTCTTTTTTATCTTTCCATTTAAATTCATAGACTAAATATTCAATATCTAGTTTTTCTAAAATTTTATTTATAGAGGTGTCGTCATATATTTTATGGGAATCCAAACTGGTTATATGATCCATTATGATCCTATATCTGTCCATTCTATTTTTGGTTACAGCTATTTTATTTTTATTTTCTCTCAATTTATTCTTTCTATATAAAATTGGAAAGGTGGCATTTAGATGAATTCCACGAATATGTTTTTTTAAAGTTGGAGAGTTTAAAATCACCTTTCCTATATATTTTTCAATATTTTCAAAATTGTCTATATTTTCATGTGTTAGTGTCAGATGAGAAATATCCAGCATGATTCCCTTGTTGGAATACTTTATTTGATCCAAAAAATCTTTTGTTTCTATCTCATCTAAAAGATCCATTCCAGGCCACCATAAATTTTCCAGCAGCAAGATAGGCCCGTTATCCACACCTTTAAAAACTTCGTTTAGGAGATCTGCTGTATAAGTTAAAACTTCTTTATTTCCATATTTAAAATTATCGCCAAATACTTCATCTAACCCAACATGGGCCACATGAAAAACCATATATTCTGATCCCATCTGAATAGAGTCCAAAAACTCCTCCCGATAAAAATCAATCAACCTTTGACGTCCCCATCCTCCATAAACTTCTACAGCTTTGTCTAAACTTTCAAATTCTTTTATCAATTCTACCTCATCTTCCAGCCACATATGCAGCCAAGATGGAAAATATAATAGATGATGCCCAATTGGTTTCACGACCTCTATATTTTCAGGCTTATAAAATCCCCCTGTCATAGTTTCAATACCATCTAATTGATATTCCTGTAAAATTTTATCCAACCCATTCCACCCGTCTCCTATCTGATCCAGATAGTTGTCAGATGCTATAAAACTAAGTAATTTTTTCATGCTGATCCCCTTGTGATACATCATTTTCTTTAAGGTGTTTTTCTATGGAATTTAAAACATCTCTTTTATTCAAACTCCATCTAGGTTCGATAAGTGTTTCCCAGCTCCCGTCACCAGTCAGCCTGTGGATCACCATATCTTCATCTAAAATTCCGATTCCCTTTGTTATCAGATCTATATACTCCTCTTTAGTCAAGATATGAAACCCTGTCTTTGTATATAGTTTTTCCAAATTTGTATCCTTAATTACGTGCAGAAGGTGAAATTTTACTCCCCATATTTTTCCCACAACAATATGCCTTATGGAAGCTAACATAGTTTCATGGTTTTCATTTGGAAGGCCCAAAATAATATGGGCAACTACCTTTATATCTTTATTATTTAACTTGTCTGTGACATCATCAAATACTTCTAATTCCCATCCTCGATTTATACTTCTGGCTGTTTTTTCATCGGTAGTCTGCAAACCCAATTCTATCCATAAAAAAGTTTTATTATTCAGCTCCTCCAATAAATCTAAGATCTTATCATCTATACAATCCGGCCTGGTAGCTATAGCCAGCCCCACTACTCTGGGATGGGAAAGTGCCTCCTTATATATTTTTCTTAAATATTCCAGGTCCCCATATGTATTTGTAAAATTTTGAAAATAAGCAATAACATTTCCAGAGGAGAATTTTTTACTGATCAACTCCAGTTGTTCCTCAATTTGATCTGTTATACTTTTTTTTCTAGATCCTGCAAATTCTCCGCTTCCGCTGTCACTGCAAAATATACAACCTTTTTTACTCAACGTTCCATCTCTATTGGGACAGGTAAATCCTCCATCCAAAGAAACTTTATATACCTTCTCACCAAATTTTTCTCTCAAAAAATAATTTAATGAATTATATCTTTTTTCTCCCCATCTCATCTTATCAGCTCCTGTTTATTTATTCTATCATTATACCATGTATTTACTTAGACCTGTTTTTATTCCGCAAAATATGGTAAAATTATGAGCAGATAAAATTTACGAGGTGACAAAGATGAATACAGAAATTTTCTTGATCAGACATGGAGAAACAATTTGGAATACTAAAAAACTAATACAAGGGCAGTTAGACAGTCCGTTAACAGACAACGGTGTCCACCAATCTAACCTTTTAGCCCAGAGGATGAAAAAGATAGATCCAGATATAATCTATACCAGTGATTTAAAAAGAGCTGTGGATACAGCAAACATAATAAATCAGCATATAGGTAAAAATATAGTTGAAATTTCCGGCGTCAGAGAAAGACATTGGGGAGTGTTTCAAGGTGCTAATTGGCCAAAAATTAAGAAGTTTTTTCCTACTCAATATAAATATTATAGAAATGACAGTAAAAATTATATGATTCCAAATGGTGAATCTTATAATCAAGTGACTAAAAGAACAATGGATAGTCTTATAGATATTATTGAAAATCACAGAAATCAAAAAGTGGTTATAGTAACACATGGTGGAGTTATCAGTCCATTAATCAGAGATTTACTCTCTATCCCCTATGAAACACACAGAAAATTTATGATATCTACTACCAGTATAACCAAGTTAGTCTACAATGATTTTGGCTTTTCCATACTCTCCTTAGGTGATATAGCACATTTAGAAGGTGAAAAAAAAGTTTTAGATGAGATGGAAGAGAGATAAGAATGTGAAAAAAATAATCCCATCCATATGGAGGGGATTATTTTTTCTTATTTATTTAGTTTTTTCAACTTCTTCCACAGCAGTTAAAACTAATATAACTTCCCCATCGAGGAAAAGTTTTAATTCTTCTCCTACTATCTCATAGGATGTAACTTTTTCTAAAAGTGCAGTAAATGCATATTCCTGCTGCATAGCATCTTCAGGTCCCATCATTAACGTAGTTCCAATTTTACCCATGCTGAGTTCATTATTATTTAATGTATAGCTGCCGAAGTACCTGTTTACACTTCCATCACCGTAAAACTTTTTATCTTCAAACTTTAAATCAGCTTTTGAAGTTGCTGTCACATCTTTT
>JAUXGP010000195.1 GCA_030621995.1 Psychrilyobacter sp. | reverse complement strand
TGTATACCCGTTGAAGATCAGAAAAAGAAAAGATATAGATCAAAATATGAGAGTTCTTTTAGATATATTTAATTTAAAGGCATTAAAAAATAAGGAAGCTTCTAAACTTTCAAGCGGGGAAACTCAAAAGGTTGCAATTGTAAGGGCACTTTCATTTTCTCCGAAATTATTGATGCTGGATGAACCTACAGCGAATCTGGATCAAGCAGCTAAAGCAGAGCTTATAGATATTTTAAAGAAATATAACCAGCGAGGTAATACTATAATTATTGTAACTCACGATCATAATTTTTTTGAGAATTTAAAGGGAGAAAAAATAGTTCTGGAAAAATTAGAAACGGGATAAAAGAGGAGTTAAAATATGAATTTTCTAAAGGTAACTAATATAGATGAGATAGAAGAATTAATTTTAAAAAAGATACCATCACTTCAAGGGAAAAAAGAGATATGTAAACTGGAAGACTCGCTTAACAGGGTTTTGTATGAAAACCTTGCAGCTGATCTGAATGTTCCCGAATTTAATAGATCCACGGTGGATGGATATGCCATAAAATTCAAGGAATCCCTGGGAGCTTCTCAAGGGATCCCGGCGTTTTTTACTATAAAAGGTGAGGTCTTAGTGGGAGAACATACTTCTAAAAAATTGGAAAGCGGGGAAGCTATATATGTCCCGGCAGGAGCTATGATTCCGGAAGGTGCTGACTCAATGATTATGATAGAGTTTTGTGAGATATTGGAAGATACTTTATTGGTTCATAAACCGGTAAGCAGTTTTGAAAATATAATGCTCCTGGGAGAAGATCTGAGGGCAGGCGATGTTATCCTGAAAAAAGGAGCTGTTATAACTCCTGAAAATGTAGGAGTTTTGGCATCTTTAGGGATATATGAACTGCCTGTATTTAAAAAATTCAGGTTTTCTATAATTTCTACAGGAGATGAAATTATAGGAGAGGATGAAGAGTATAAGATAGGGAAAATCAGGGATATAAACGCCTATACCCTTTCTTTGGCTATCCAGAAATTTGGAATTGTTGCAGAGAAAAAAATAGTAAAAGATAATTTTGAAACTATATTGGAAGAGGTAAAAAAATCAACTGAAAATTCAGATATAGTGCTTATTTCAGGCGGAAGTTCTGCCGGGAATTATGATTATACCAGCAAGGTTATCTCGGTATTGGATGGAGGAGAAGTCTTTGTTCACGGGATCTCTATAAAACCTGGAAAACCTACTATTATCGGGAAATCCAACGAGAAACTTATCTTTGGTCTGCCCGGGCACCCCATCTCATCCATCGTTGTTTTTAATATTATTGTAAAAAAACTTATTGAAAGTCTGCATTTTTGTGGGGATAGTGATGACTATTACTATGGGGTTTTATCCCACAATCTTCATTCTACCCCCGGACGAACAACATATCAGATGATTGCTAAAACTATTGAAAACAATGAGATAGTTATTAATCCTATTTTTGGAAAATCAGGAATGACAACTCTTATGACTAAATCCAACGGATATATAATCTTGGGGAACAATGTAGAGGGATTGGAGAAGGGAAGCAGGGTAAAGGTATATAGATTTTAGGAGGTGAGATTTTGCGAAATACATTTATAGATAATATCAGCTTAGAAGAAACTAAACCATTGTTTTTTAACAGGATAGAAAAATACAATAAAAAAGAGATGATTCCGACGGAAAAATCTTTAGGAAGGGTGACATCATCACCTGTTTTTGCCAATGTATCATCTCCTAATTTTAATGCATCAGCTATGGATGGAATATTAGTCAGGTCTAAAGATACAGAGCCGGCCAGTGAAACCAATCCTGTAATCTTAAAAAAAGATAGAGATTTTATCTATGTAAATACAGGAAACCCTGTTAATCCTAAGTTTGATGCTGTTATTATGATAGAGGAAGTAGTGGAATTAGAAAACGGAGACCTCAGGATAATAAAATCGGCATATCCCTACCAGCATATCAGAAATGTAGGGGAAGATATAATAAAAAACGATATGATCTTACCGTCATTTCACGAAATCAGGCCGGAGGATATAGGAGCTTTGTTTGCCGGGGGGATATTTGAGATAGAGGTGATTAAAAAACCGAAAGTTGCAATCATTCCAACGGGAAGTGAGATTGTAGAAGACTATAGAGACTTAAAAATAGGAGATATCATAGATTCTAACTCCAGGATGTTTGAGGCAATGATCACTGTATCAGGAGGAGAACCGCATAGATATTCACCTGTTCGGGATGAAAAAGAACTGTTGAAGGAAAATATATTGGATGCAGTGGAGAAAAATGATGTGATAATTATCAATGCAGGATCGTCAGCAGGAACCCACGATTATACGAAGTCTCTGATGGAAGAATTAGGAGAAGTTATAATTCACGGTATAGCTATAAAACCAGGAAAACCGACTATCTTAGGTTTTATTCAGGGGAAACCTGTAATCGGAATACCGGGATACCCGGTATCAGCATATTTTGTCTACCAGCAGTTTGTAAAATCACTCCTTGAAAAGATGTTGTGTAAAGCTGATGAAAAGGAGAATATAGTAAAAGCCAGTTTATCTAAGCGGGTATACTCCTCATTGAAACATAAAGAGTTTATCCGGATGACCTTGGGTTATGTGGGAGGAAAATTAGTTGCTACTCCCCTGGACAGAGGAGCAGGAGTCAGTATGAGTTTGGTGAAAGCTGATGGGATACTTGTGATATCCAGAAATAACGAGGGACACGATATAGGAGAAGAGGTGGAGATAAAATTATTGAAACCAATATCAACTATAAAAAAATCAATAGTAGTAATAGGAAGCAATGATCCTATAATGGACAGGATTTCTGACAGTGTGAGACTGTCTCTGTCCCATGTGGGAAGTTTCGGCGGGGTATTGGCGTTAAAGAAAAAGGAAACCACCATAGCTCCTATCCATATATTGGATACTGAAAGCGGGAACTACAATATAGATATTTTAAATAAATATTTCCCATCCGGGGATGCGGCATTGATAAAAGGAATAAAGAGGGAACAGGGATTGATAGTACCCAAAGGAAACCCCAAAAACATAAAGGGAATAGAAGATCTGACTCGGAATGACCTGATATTTATGAATAGACAGAGGGGGGCAGGAACCCGTATCCTTTTGGATTATAATCTGGAAAAGTTAGGTATAGTGAGCAGTGATATAAAGGGTTATGAAAGGGAAGCTACAACTCATCTGGCAGCAGCAATGGCGGTGAAATCTTCAACCTGTGATCTGGCTTTAGGGGTTAAATCTGCAGCCGATATATTAGATCTTGATTTTATCCTCATAGATTATGAGGACTATGATTTTGCAGTTTTAAAGGATAGCTTAGAGGATGAAAGAGTTTTGAAATTTATTGAATATATAAAATCGGAAAAGTTTTCTAAAGAAGTAGAAAATATACCGGGATATAAATTAGAAAATCCCGGTGAGATAATTGAGATTTAGTCAGACCTCACTTTTCCTTCTATTCTCTCCTAAATTAGGAGAGAATACGCCACATCTTACTAGCTAAGTTTCTTCTCTGTGAAACTATGATTAGCGTAATTCGGGTTCATTTTGGGTTAACGACTATAAACTTCAAAATTAAAAGTTCTGATTACCCTCTTCCTCTTAGGTCTCTCCCTCAAAGGGAGAAACCAAAGCGAGAAAAATTAGAAAGGTTATAATCAAGAAATAAATTAAATAATTATAAAAAATAAAAAATAGGAGGAAATCATGAATACAATAAAAGGAAAGATAATTGCAATAAATATAAGTGAAACAAAGGGTGTAGTAAAACAACCTATAAAGACTGGAATGTTTAAGGTAGATCATGGTTTAGTAGGAGATGCCCATGCCGGTAACTGGCATAGACAGGTTAGTCTACTGGACAACTCTAGTATAAAAAAATTAAAAAATTTAGACG